>JANYBA010000253.1 GCA_025360985.1 Gammaproteobacteria bacterium
CCCCCCAGCCCCAGGTCGACGTGCGTGCCGACCGGGACACCAAGTACGGCCTCATCCACAACGCCGTGCAGATCGTGCGCCGGTCCGGAATGCGCAAGGTCGCATTCGTCTCGGGCCAGGAACGCGACAAGTAAGGCGGACACGGAGAACCTCATGGCATTTTCAGCTGGATCCACTGGTGGCCCGATGGCCGACATCAACGTCACGCCGCTCGTGGACGTGATGCTGGTGCTCCTGATCCTTTTCATCGTCACGGCGCCGCCGGTGACCTATCAGATCCAGGTCGACCTGCCGCAACCGTCGACCAATCCGCCGCCGGCCCTGGTCAATCCGCCCGAGCCGATCCGCATCGCCATCGACGCCGGCGGGACGGTCAGCTGGAACGGCAGCCCGACGCCGATGTCGACCCTGCAGGCGCAGTTCGACGTCGAAGGCGCGCGCCCGCTGGACGAACAGCCGACCATCGAAATCGCGACCGACCTCGACGCCGAATACGAAGTCCTGGCCAAGGTGCTCTCGCGCGCCAAGAACGCCAACCTGATCAAGATCAATTTCGTCGAACCCGGCGCCTGATCGCGCCAGCCGCTTGTCCTTCAGCAACGCCGCCCGCGAGGCGGCGTTTTTTTTGGCGGCTTGCCGAAGGTCGAGGCGAGGCGTAGAACCGGAGTTGAGCCCAAGCCGGGAGTGCGCCATGAGCTTTGCCTCTGCTGCTTCTCGCAACGTCCAGATGGCCGACATCAACATCACCCCGTTGGTTGACGTAATGCTGGTGTTGCTGGTGATCTTCATGATCGCCTTCCCGGCCCTGACCCAGCGCCTGCCGTTCGATCTCCCGCAGTCCGGAAATCCGACTCCTGCCCAGACCCTGCGCCTGCTGGTCGACGCCGGCGACGTCTACCGGCTCGATGGCATTGCGATCAGCCGCGCCGACCTCGGCCGGCAACTCGCGGCCGTCGCCACGCGCACGCCGGCGCCGGTGTTGCAGATCCAGGTCAGCCCCGATGCCGAATACGACGCGGTGGTGCAGGGCATGGCGACCGCCCGCAAGGCTGGAATCAACGACGTGGTGATGGTCGATCGCTAAGTCGTTGCTCCGGCGATGACGCGAAGGTAGGCCTGCACCGTCGTCGCCAGCCCGGCGTACAACGACTCGCCGATCAGGGCGTGGCCGATCGAGACTTCCTGCACGCCCGGCACCCGGCGCAGGAACTCACCGAGGTTGGCCTGGCTCAAGTCGTGACCGGCATTGACGCCCAGGCCCAGCGACACCGCCTGGTCCGCACTGGCGCGGCAGCGTTCGAGTTCGGCAGTGGCATCGCCGCGCGCGAACGCATCGGCATAGGGACCCGTGTACAACTCGATGCGATCGGCGCCGAGTTCCGCCGCCAACGCCAGGTCGGCACCGGCGTCCATGAAAAGCGACACGCGCGCGCCCATGGCCCGAAGCGCGGCGATGACGCCACGCAGACGGTTGCCGTCGCGGGCAAGATCGAAGCCATGGTCCGAGGTGATCTGCCCGTCGCCATCCGGCACCAGCGTGACCTGCTCGGGCCGGAAATCGGCCACCATTTCCAGCAGGCCAGGGTAGGGCCCGCGCGCCGCGGCAAACGGATTCCCTTCGATGTTGAATTCGGCCCGGCCCCGGCACAGGTCGGCCAGCACGCGCACGTCGTCCGGGCGGATGTGGCGCAAGTCCGGGCGAGGGTGCACGGTGATGCCGCCGGCGCCGGCGGCGAGCACAGCCTCGGCGGCGCGCGCGACATCGGGTTCGCCGCCACCGCGCGAGTTGCGCAGGACGGCGACTTTGTTCACATTGACGCTCAACAGGGTCATCACTCGACGTTCCAGGATGCTGATTTGACCAGTACCGACCCCACGCCGGCCCGGAATCTGCGTTCACGCGCACAATATCGCCTTGCCGGGCAACGGCATACTGCGGCGATGAAGACCGTCCTGCGCTGCCTGCTCGGGTTGCTGCTGGCGCTGGCGCCGCTGCTGGCCACGGCCGAGACCTTGCGCGGCATGCCCTTGCTGCGACGCTACGGCCCCGAAGACTACAACGCCACGCCGCAACACCTGGGCCTGGCGGTCGATCGCGAAGGCCGGTTGTACGTGGGCAATGTCGAGGGCGTGCTGCGCTACGACGGCGACAAGTGGCAGCTGATCGCGCTGCCGGGCAAGTTCGCCGCCCGCGACGTCCAGCTCGGGCGCGACGGCCGCATCTACGTCAGCAGCTACGATACTTTCGGCTGGCTCAAGACCACGCCGGACGGCGACATCGCCTACGAGGAGCTGCTGACTGCCGCCGGCCTCAAGGGCGTGCAGCGCAACGTCGGCACCGTCTGGGCGGCGGTGGCCACGGACGACGGCATGTATTTCCGTGCCGAGCACACCTTGCACTTCCTCAGCTACGACCACCGGCACAGTGGCCACTGGCCCCTGGCCGACAACGTGCGAAGTTTCTACGCCGAAGGCAACCAGCTGTTCGCGCGTGTGCAGGGCCTGGGCTTTTGCCGGTTCGCCGACGGCCGCTTCACGCTCGAGCCGGGGGGTGAACAATTCGCCGAACAGCCCCTGCCCGGCGTGCTCAGCCACGACGGCTGGCGCTTGTTGGTTGGCTACCAGGGGCTGTACCGCGCCGACGACAAGGGCATCGAACCCTTGCCGGACAACGCCGGCATCGAACTGCGCGACAGCCATCCCTATACGGTCAAATCGCTGGCCGACGGCAGTTTCGTGGTCGGTACGCTCAAAGGAGAGGTCTTCCGCTACGGCGCGGATTTCCACTTGCGTGAGCGGGTCACGCTGGGCAGCTACGGCATCGTCGCCCTCGGCAGCGACCAGCAGGGCGGCTTGTGGGCCGCAACCGAAGGCGACCTGGTGCGCATGGCGTTGCCGTCGCCGTGGTCGTTCATCGGTTCCGCCCAGGGCCTGCAGGGCACGGCCTGGGATTTCGAGTGGTACGACAACGCCTTGTTCCTCGCCTCTTCGCGCGGCTTCCAGAAAGTCACCGCCGGCGGCGATGGCAAATTGACCACGCAACAGCTGGACTGGGTCGACTTCGAAGGCTACGCGCTCGTCGCCACCGAGTCCGGCCTGGTGATGGGTCATCGCAATGGCTTGCTCGTGCTCGACCCGGGCGCGGAGCGGCCACGCTCGATCTTCAAGGGCGAAACCGAGGGCGCCTATGAATTGGTGCGCTCGCGTTTCGATCCCGACCTGATCTTCGCCATCGGCGAAGAGCATCTGTTCGTGATCCGGCGCAGTGCCGACCGCTGGCAGCTGGATTTCACCCTGCCCCTGGAAGGCGCCAGCGCGTCCTACCTGATCGAGACCGGCCGCGGCGAATTGTGGTTCGGCGATACCCGCGGCGGCCCGCAGCGCTGGACCTTGGACCTCGGCAACCGCAAGCTCCTGCACAAGGACGTCTTCGGCGCCAGCGACGGCCTCGAGCTCGACCCGCACACCGGCAGCTCGCTGTACGTGCTCGACGGCCAGGTGCACGCGGTCTCGGGGGAGAAGAGCTTCCGCTACGAAGCGCCGCGCTTCATCCTCGACACCGGCCCGCCCTTCACCCTGATCGCGCGGCCCAACGAAATGCAGGTCGAGCAGACGCCGCTGGGGACCTATGCCTTCAGCAGCCGGCAACTGCTGTTTCGCGCCATCGGCCAGCCGAATTGGAAACCGCTGCAGCTCGGGTCGCAGCTGGCCTCCGGCTACAGCCGGCTGCGCTTCAACCAGGACGGCGTGGTGCGCGTATCGACCTGGAGCGGATTGCTGCAGTACAACCAGAACGAACGCGAGCCGGAGCCGGCGCCGCTGGTGCTCGGTTTCGACCTGATCACCGCCGAGAGCCCGGACGGCCAGGACTTCCGCCGCCTGCCGGTGGTCTCGCAGGCGACGCCGGTGGAAATCCCGGCCGGGTACCGCATGCATTTCCGCTATGGCCTGGTCAGCATGGACAGCGGCCTGGAATACCGCTACATGCTCCACGGCACCACCGGCGCCGAGTCCTGGAGCGACTGGACCGACCGCGACCTGTTCGTGCGCGCGATTACCCCGGGCGATTACCTGCTGGAAGTGCAGGCGCGCACCAAGAGCGGCCGCGTCGCGGCGCCGGCGAGCTATCGCTACAAGATCCTGCCGCGCTGGTACGAGCGCCTGTGGGTGCGCCTGCTCGGCCTGCTGTTGCTGGTCGGCGCCGCCGTGTTGATCGTGCAGGAATTCATCCGCCGGCGCACGCAGCGTTACGTCGAAGCCAATCGCAAGCTCGAGGCGCGCATCGCCGAGCGCACCCACGAACTCGAAGAGGTCAACCGCAAGCTGGCCGAGCTCGCCACCGAAGACGCGCTCACCGGCGTCGCCAACCGCCGGGCCCTGGAAAACGCCATGCAGCGCGAATGGTATCGCTGCCTCGACCAACGCCGGCCGCTGTCGGTGCTGATGATCGACGTCGACCACTTCAAGCGCTACAACGACGCCCACGGCCACCTCGAAGGCGACGTCCTGCTGCGCGCGATCGCCCAGCACCTGCAATCGCAGCACGATCCCAAGCGCGAATTGTTGGCCCGCTACGGCGGCGAAGAGTTCGCCATGCTGTTGCCCGGCGTGCACCTGGAAGACGCCCTGCGCCGGGCCGAGGAAATCCGCCGCTACACCCAGGACCACCTGACCGAGATCACCATCAGCATCGGCGTCGCCGGCTTCGTGCCGGCGGTGCACGCCGATCCCAGCCATTTGCTGCGCCGGGCCGACGCCGCGCTTTATCGCGCCAAGCGTGGCGGCCGCGACCGCGTCGAAGGCGATACCGATCCGCCGCCCTGAGCCGGGCGCGCTCAGTCGATCAGCAAGCGCAGTCCCTGAACCGTCGGCGCGGGTGCATCGCGCAGGGCGATCACCGCGGTGAATCCCGGCGCCGGCGCCAGCCGTTGGAAGCGCCAGCGCCCGGCATCGCCGGCGTCCCCGGGCAGAGCGAGCAGGATCGGCGCGGCGGAATCGGGCGCGAATTGCCAGAGCGGCAGGAATCCGAAAATGCCGGTGCCGGTGGCCTTGCAACTGGCTTCCTTGGCCGTCCACAGGCGAAGGAAGGCGGGCGCCTGCTCCGAGTCAGGCAAGCGCGCCAACGCGCTCGCCTCGGACGGCGCGAACCAGCGCCGGGCCAGGCGCAGCACCGGCGGTTGGCGATCGATCCGCTCCAGGTCGACGCCGACGCGACCGCTTCCGGTGATCGCCACCAAGGTGCCGCCGCCGGTGTCGCTGAGGTTGAAGTCGGGCGCGCCGGGATGGCGCAGGAAGGGGCGGCCTTTGGCTTCGCGGCCAAACAGCACTTGCCCGGGCGGCAAGCCCAGCAGCGGCGCCAGCGCCAGCCGGAGGATCCGGTCCACGCGCTCGCGTCGCCGCAGCCCTGGGCCCGGGTCTTCGCACCACAGCAGGCGTAATTCGCCCGCCGCGAGCGGCGGCAGGCGTTCGGCCGGCAGCGCCGGCCAGGGCGGATGCCCGCTCAGGTTGCCGGCGGTTCCGAGGTCGGGCTCGCGGCGGCCTTGCGCGCCGCCGCCTGTTCCCGCAGCCGCGCCAACTCTTCCGGGCTGAGGATCTGCATTTCGTTGCGGGCGCCGCGCGATATCCGCGACGACAGCCAGCCCAGCATCCAGGCGATGAACGCCACCAGCGAGGCCAGCACCAGCAGGAACACCATCCAGCCCGACACCGACGCGCGGCTGGCGATGAAGATCAGGGCGAGCGAGACGAACAGATAAAGCCAATGCATGGGACACCTCGGAAGGGCTGCAGCCAGTTTAGCGCGCCATCAAAGCAGGGGCGAGAGCAGCCGGGCGCCGGCCTCGGCCAGGCGCGAAACGAACGGCCGCTGCCGCAGCGCATGGACCTGGGCCGACTGTTCCATGTCGCCGGACAAGACCTCGGCCAGGCGGGTCGCCAGCCCGGCGTCCTCGAACAGCACGCACAATTCGAAATTCAAGCGGAAGCTGCGGTAATCGAAATTCGAGCTGCCCAGCACGCAGGTATCGCCGTCGAGCAGCAGGGCCTTGGCGTGCAGCATGCGCGGGAATTCGTAGACCTTGGCGCCGGAGCGCAACAGCTCGCCGTAATAAGAGCGCGCGGCCGCGGTCACCAGCTTCGAGTCGCTCATCCGCGGCACCAGCACGCGCACGTCGAGGCCGCGCTGGGCGGCCGAAGTCACCGCCATGCGCGCGGCCTCGCCGGGCACGAAATAGGGGGTCGCCAGCCAGACCCGTTCGCGTGCTTCGTAGATGGCGGCGATCATCAGGCGGTGGATCGCTTCCCAGGACGAGTCCGGGCCCGCCGGCAGCACCTGGGCGCGGATCGTGCCGGGGTCGGCCGCGGGCCAGAGCGTGGGCTCGTTGGGCGAAGCGCCGCTGGCGTAGGCCCAGTCTTCGAGGAAGGCCAGCTGCAACCAGCGCACGATCTCGCCTTCCATGCGTACGTGCAGGTCGTGGTAAGCGTCGCTGCGCACGGCCGGGTTTTCGTCGTCGGTGATGTTGATGCCGCCGGTGAAACCGATGCCACCGTCGACCACGACGATCTTGCGGTGGCTGCGCAGGTTGGTGCGTGGCCGCAGCAAGCGCGCCAGCCGCAGCGGATGGAAGGGATGGAACCAGGCGACCTCGCCGCCGGCGGCGACCAGCGGGGCGAGGAACTCTTTGGTCATGCGCCCGGAGCCGAGCGCATCGAGCAGCAGGCGCACGCGGACGCCTTCGCGCGCCTTGGCTACGAGCGCATCGCGCAGGCGCGCGCCGGTCGCATCGGGTTCGAAGATGTAGTATTCGAGGTGGACGTGGTCGCGGGCGCCGGCGATCGCCGCCACCAGCGCGTCGAAGGTCTGGGCGCCGTCGACCAGCAGCGTCGCGCCGGTGCAGGTGCCCGGGGGATAGCCGCTGCAGCCGTGCGCCAGGCGTTGCAGGGAGCCGGGCGCCTCGGCGACGACACCGGCGTGTTCCGGCGCCAGCCGGGCCTTGGCGCGCAAGCGCTTGGAGCGTTGCCGGTGGATCTTCTGCGGGCCGAAAAAGTAATAGATCACCAGCCCGACGTAGGGCAGCAGGGCCAGCGACATGATCCAGCTCAGGGTCGCGATCGGCTCGCGTTTTTGCAGCACGATCCAGATCGACAGGCCGACCAGGTAGATGGCCCACAACACCGACAGCGCCAGCAGCAGGTGCGGCACCAGGGCTTGCAGGGAATGGAGCCATGCGCTCATCGCTGCATTCTAAACAGCATCCTTGCCGCGCGTGTCGCGGCGCTTGAGACGCTGGCGCGCTAGGCTGGCGCGATGACGGATTCCAGGGCCGGCCGAATCAAGGGGCGGGGCGCGATCGGCAATGTCGATGGCCGTTTCGCCCAGCGCGTGGTCGAGGCGGTCGACGACGGCTGGTACCGGGACGGCGAGCCGGCGCCGCACCCGGCCACGCAAGTCACCGACGAATCCGCGCGCTCGATCATCAGCCAAAACGACTCGCCCGACCTGCCGTTCGCGCAGTCGATCAATCCCTACCGCGGCTGCGAGCACGGTTGCTTCTATTGCTTCGCACGGCCCACGCACAGCTACCTCGAGCTCTCGCCTGGGCTCGACTTCGAAACGAAGTTGTACGCCAAGACCAATGCCGCCGAGCGCCTGCGCGCCGAACTGACCAAGCCCGGCTACCGCTGCCTGCCGATCGCACTCGGCACCAACACTGATCCCTACCAGCCGATCGAACGCCGGTACCGGATCACCCGGCAGGTCCTCGAACTGCTGGCCGAATGCCGGCACCCGTTTTCGATCGTCACCAAGAACGCGATGGTCGAGCGCGACCTCGACCTGCTGGCGCCAATGGCGGAGCAGAACGTGGTCAAGGTTTTCCTGTCGGTGACCACGCTCGACAATCGCCTGGCCGCGAAGATGGAGCCGCGCGCCAGCGCACCGCACCGCCGCCTTCAGGCGATCAAGCGGCTCTGCGACGCCGGCGTGCCGACTGGCGTGATGTTCGCGCCGGTGATCCCGATGGTGAACGATGCCGAGCTCGAGGCGGTGCTCACGGCTTCGCGCGAAGCCGGCGCCGACAGTGCCGGCTACGTGCTGGTGCGCTTGCCGCACGAACTCAAGGGCCTGTTCCGGGACTGGCTGCGCGAACACCTGCCCGAACGCGCCGACCGCGTGATGAGCCTGATCCGGCAATCGCGCGGCGGCGCCGAGTACGACGCCACGTTCGGCAAGCGCATGCGCGGCGAAGGCGTGTTCGCCGACCTGATCGCCCGGCGCTTCGCCACCTGCCGGCGCAAGCTCGGATTCACCGGCGGCCGCGAACGCGTGCTGGACAGCGCGCAGTTCGTTGCGCCGAGGAAAGCCACGGCGCAGGGCGAACTGTTCTAGGCGGGAACAGCGGGCTTCAACGTCGCCGGATCAGGCCGATCAATACCAGCACCACGATCGCACCGATCATCGCGTTGAGGATGGCACCAACGATGCCGGCGCTCAATACGATGCCAAGCCGGCCCAGCAACCAGCTGCCGACGAAGGCGCCGATGATGCCGACGACGATGTTGCCGAGCAGGCCGAAGCCGTAGCCGCGGACGATTTGTCCGGCGAGCCAACCGGCGATGGCGCCGATCAACAGGATGAGGAGCAAGGTTTCCATTGGCATGGTGCGTTCTCCCGAAGAGTGAACCGATGGTACCAGGACAGGCGCCGGACGCACCGTAACACGAACGGTCAGGCCGGGTCGGTGTGGTATCGCACGGCCACGGCGACTTCGTTTTTCGAGCCGAGGAAGACCGGGATGCGCTGGTGCAGCTCGCGCGGCTCGACGTCGAGCAATCGGCCGCGACCGGTGCTGGCGCCGCCGCCGGCCTGCTCGACGATGAAGGCCATCGGGTTGGCTTCGTACATCAGGCGCAGGCGGCCGCCCTTGTCGCGGCACTTGGCGTCGAGCGGATAGATGAAGACGCCGCCGCGGGTCAGGATGCGGTGCACGTCGGCGACCATGCTGGCGACCCAACGCATGTTGAAATCCTTGCCGCGCGGGCCGGTCTTGCCGGCGAGCAGGTCGGCCACGTAGCGCTGCATCGGCGCTTCCCAGTGCCGCTGGTTGGAAACATTCACGGCGAATTCCTGGGTGTCCTCGGGAATGCGCAGATCGCGCCGGGTCAGCATGAAGCTGCCCTGCTCGCGGTCGAGGGTGAAGGCGTGCGTGCCGCGGCCGAGCGTGAGCACCAGCATCGTGCTCGGTCCGTAGGTGGTGTAGCCGGCGCAGACCTGCGCCGAGCCCGGTTGCAGGAAATGCTCGTCGTGCGGTTCGGTGACCTCGTCCGGGCAGTGCAAGACCGAGAAGATGGTGCCGACGGAAATGTTCACGTCGATGTTGGAACTGCCGTCGAGAGGATCGAACAGCAACAGGTAATTGCCCTTGGGAAACGCGTGCGGGATCGGATGGGCGTGGTCCATTTCCTCCGAGGCCAGGCCGGCCAGGTGGCCACCCCATTCATTGGCCTCGAGCAGGATCTCGTTGGACAGCACGTCGAGCTTCTTCTGCGCCTCGCCCTGGATATTGAGTTGAATTGAATCAGCGGTGCCGGCTTCGCCGAGCACGCCACCGAGCGCGCCCTTGCCGATCGCCGTGGAAATAGTCTTGCAGGCGCGCGCCACGACTTCGATCAGCAGGCGCAGGTCGGCGTTGATGTGGCCGGCGTGCTGCTCCTCGATCAGGAAGCGGGTCAGGGAAATCGGCTTCATGTTGGGCTCGCGGCGATCTGGAAACGGCCATTGTAATGGGCGTGGCAGAATTGGCGCAGAGGAGCGCCATGCCTGATCTTCCCAATACCCTGGTGTCCCTGCTGGCGGCCCTTGGCCTCGGCGTGCTGATCGGCGCCGTGCGCCAACGCCAGCATCCCGACACCCTCGCCGGCCTGCGCACGCATGGACTGGCGGCCCTGCTCGGCGCGATCGCCTACACGCTCGGCGAGCCCGTGTTCCTGGTGCTGCTCGCCCTGGTCGCGGGCTTGGTGCTGATCAGCTATTGGCGGCAATCGGCGCAAGACATCGGCCTGACCGGCGAAGTGGCCTTGGTGCTGACGGTCTTGCTGGGCGCCCTGTCCTGCCGCCAGCCGGTCCTGGCGGTGGGCCTGGCGGTGGTCACCGCCAGCCTGCTCTACGCCAAGGCGACCCTGCATCGATTCGCCCAGCAGGTGCTCAGCGAGCGCGAGGTGCACGACGGCCTCGTGCTGTTGGCGGCGGCCTTGGTGATCCTGCCCTTGTTGCCCGACCACCCGATCGGCCCGTACCGGAGCCTGAACCCGGCGACGCTGTGGAAGCTGGCGGTGCTGGTGATGGCGATCAGCGCGCTCGGCCACACGGCGCTGCGCGTCATCGGCAATCGCTGGGGCCTGGCAGTGGCGGGCTTTTTTGCCGGCTATGTCTCCTCCACCGCCGCGGTGGCCGGTTTCGGACAGCGCGTGCGCGAGGTGCCGGCGCTGCTGCGACCAGCGGTGGCAGCGGCGTTGCTGTCCAACCTGGCGTCCCTGAGCCTGTTCTTGCCGGTGTTGCTGGCGGTGGCGCCGACGCTGTTGCCGATCATCGCGCCCGAGCTGATCGCTGCCGGCGCCGTGCTGTTGCTGGGCGGCCTGCTCGGCCTGCGCGGCAACGGCGACGGGGTTCTGGCGCCAACGGCGGAGCAACGCATGTTCCGGGTCGACCAAGCCCTGGCCTTCGTCGCGATCATCGCCGTCGTGCTGATGGCTTCGGCAGCCATGAATGCCTGGTTGGGTCCGCATGGCGCATTGATCGCCGCGGTGGTCGCGGCGCTGGCAGAATTGCACGCCGCCGTGGCCACGCTCGGGCAATTGTTCCAGCAAGGCGTGCTCGACGCGCCGCAGGCGCGCTGGGGGCTGCTAGGCTTGCTCGCCGCGAGCACGCTGGCAAAATCCGGCGTGGCCTTCATCAGCGGCGGCCGCGCCTACGGGCTGCGCGTCGCCACCGGCCTGGTGGCGATGCTGGCGACGGTGGTGGCGACGATATTGTTCTTTCTGACGGCGAGCCACTAGTCGGATACCCAACGAGAGAGACGACGCATGAAAGACCTGACCCAAGGACCGATCGCCCGGCACATCCTGGAAATGGCCGCGCCCATGGCGATCGGCATGCTGATTCAGACCGTGTACTTCCTGGTTGATCTGTATTTCGTCGCCCACTTGGGCGACGCCGCGATCGCCGGCGTCAGTTCGGCGGGCCTGGTGATGTTCATCGTGATGGCCCTGACCCAGATGCTCGGCGTGGGCACGGTGGCGCTGATCGCGCACGCGGTCGGACGCAAGGACCAGGCCGACGCCAACCTGATCTTCAACCAGTCGCTGGTGCTGTCGGCGGCCTGCGGCGTGCTGACCCTGGTGGGCGGCTACGCAATTACCGGGCCGTACATGGGCATGATCGGCGCCGACGCCGCGACCGCGGCCGCCGGCGTTGAGTACCTGTATTACTACTTGCCGGGGCTGGCGCTGCAGTTTGCGTTGATCGCGATGGGCTCGGCCCTGCGCGGCACCGGCATCGTCAAGCCGACGATGATGGTGCAGATGGCGACGGTGGCGCTGAACGTGATCCTCGCGCCGGTGCTTATCGCCGGCTGGGGCACCGGCCATCCGCTCGGCGTCGCTGGCGCCGGCCTGGCCAGCTCGGTGTCGATCGCGGTCGGCGTGCTGATGATGGCGGCGTATTTCACGCGCCTGGAAAAATACGTCGCCTACCACGGCGAGCAATGGCGCCCGCGCCTCGATACCTGGAAGCGGATGCTCGCCATCGGCTTGCCCGCGGGCGGCGAGTTTGCCCTCATGTTCGTGTTGATGGCGGCGATCTACGCGATCATCCGCGACTTCAGCGCCGCGGCGCAGGCCGGCTTCGGCGTCGGTTCGCGGGTCATGCAGGCGGTATTCCTGCCGGTGATGGCGATCGCGTTCTCGGCCGCGCCGATCGCCGGGCAGAATTTCGGTGCCAAGAAACCCGAGCGCGTGCGCGAAACCCTGCGCTCGGCCGCGCTGCTGAGCAGCGCGCTGATGTTGCTGCTGACCCTGGCCTGCCAGTGGCGGCCGGACCTGTTCATCGGCTTGTTCACGTCCGATCCGGCGGTGGTCGCGGTCGGCGCGCAATTCCTGCACATCATTTCCTGGAACTTCGTCGCCCAGGGCATCATCTTCGCCTGTTCGGGCATGTTCCAGGCCATGGGCAATACCTGGCCGGCGATGCTCAGCACCGCGACCCGGCTGGTCACCTTCGTGCTTCCGGCGCTGTGGTTGTCGCACCAGCCCGGCTTCAAGATCGAAAGCGTCTGGTACCTGTCGGTGGCGACGGTGACATTGCAGGCGATCACCAGCCTGTTGCTGGTGCGTTGGCAGCTGCGCAAGCGACTGCAGTTCGATGTCGCCGCCGAGGTTGCGTCCGCCGGCTAAACGTCGCCGCCGGTGTGCCAGCCCTCGCCGCTGCCACGGTGGAAGACGTCGTCGCCGGCGAGCACGTCGCCGGCCGGGATCGTGTCGAGCGCGGCGAGCTCGTCGTAGTAGGGCCGGAAATCCGGCTCGGTCGCCCGCATCAATTGCTCGAAGGCGTCGATCACGAAGTAGGTCTTCTGGTAGGTGTCGATGCGGTAACGCGTGCGCATGATCCGCGTGAGATCGAAGCCGATGCGGTTGGGCGCGGCTGATTCCAGGCAATAGATGCTCTCGCCCTTGGAACTGAGGATGCCGGCGCCGTAGATGCGCAGGCCTTCGGCAGTGTTGATCAGGCCGAATTCGACCGTGTACCAGTACAGCCGCGTCAATTGCGCCAACGCCTCCGGACCAATGCCGTGCGCCTTGACGCCGCCCAGGCCGTAGGCCTGCATGTAATCGGCAAACACCGGATTCATCAACAGCGGCACATGCCCAAACAAATCGTGGAATAAATCCGGCTCGCTCAGGTAGTCGAGCTGCTCGGGTTTGCGGATCCACCAGGTCACCGGGAAGCGGCGGTGGGCAAGGTGTTCGAAAAAGGTCAGCTCCGGCAACAGCCCTTCCACGCCGACCAGCGTCCAGCCGGTCTTGGCCTGCAA
>JANYBA010000264.1 GCA_025360985.1 Gammaproteobacteria bacterium
GCTGGACTGGAAAAGCGAAGATTTCTGGAACCTCGACGCGCTCGATCGCGAACTCGAGCGCGTCTTCGACCTGTGCCACGGCTGCCGTCGTTGCGTCAGCCTCTGCCAGTCCTTCCCGGTGCTTTTCGACCTGGTCGACAACTCGCCGACCATGGAAGTGGACGGCGTCGCCAAGGCCGATTTCGCCAAGGTCGTCGACCAGTGCTACCTGTGCGACCTGTGTTACCAGACCAAGTGCCCCTACATCCCGACGCACGAGTGGAACATCGATTTCCCGCACCTGATGTTGCGCGCCAAGGCGGTCGGGTTCCGCAATGATGGCGCCAAGGCCTCGGCGAAACTGATTTCCAACACGCGCCTGGTCGGCAAACTCGCGTCGATACCGGTCGTGGTCGAGGCAGTGAACTGGGGCAACAAGAACCCGACCGTGCGCGGGCTGCTCGAGAAGACCCTCGACGTGCACCGCGACGCGCAATTGCCGACCTACCACTCGCCGACCGCGCGATCGCGCCTGGAAAAGCGCCAGGACGACGGCGCCAACGCCGTCGCCGCCGGCCCGACCAGCGGCAAGGTGGCGATCTTCATCACCTGCTATGGCGACCACAACCATCCGAAAATGGTCGAGGACCTGGTGGCGGTGCTGCGCCACAACGGCGTGGCGGTGAAGCTCCTGGCGCGCGAATCCTGCTGCGGCATGCCCAAGCTGGAGCTCGGCGACCTCGACACCGTCGAGAAATACAAGAACGCCAACCTGCCGCGCCTGCTCGAAGCCGTCGACGACGGCTGGGACCTGGTCGCGCCCATTCCTTCCTGCGTGCTGATGTTCAAGCAGGAAATCCCGTTGCTGTTCCCGGTCGACGCGGCCGTGCAGCAGGTCAAGCGCGCATTTTTCGATCCTTTCGAATACCTGATGCACCGGCACGCCGCTGGCCTGTTCAAGACCGACTTCAAGACCGAACTGGGCTCGATTGCCTGGCAGGTCGCCTGCCACCAGCGCGTGCAGAACATCGGCCCGAAGACCCGCGACGTGCTCAACCTCGTTCCCAACACCGAAGTCGTGACCATCGAGCGCTGTTCGGGACACGACGGCACCTATGGCGTGAAGAAGTCGACCTACGAACTGTCGCGCAAGATCGCCAAGCCGGTCGAGACCCGCGTGAGGCAGGCAGCGCCAAGACACTTCACCTCGGACTGCGTGATGGCCGGCGCCCACATCGCCCACGGCCTGGGCGACGGCACGGTCGCTGAGCATCCGATCAGCCTGATCCGCACCGCCTACGGCATCTGAGCATGACCATGAACCCCACGAGCGCCGCCATGACCAAACTGACCCGCGCCGACCTGTGGCCGCTCGAACGCTACGCCGTCGAGCGCGGCCCGTTCCGCAGCCGCGTGATCGCGCACAAGAAATTGCGCAAGATCGCCCTCGGCGAGCACGTTGGCCTGCTGTTCGAGGATCGACTCACCGTGCAGTACCAGGTGCAGGAAATGCTGCGGATCGAGCGCATTTTCGAAGCGCGGGGCATCCAGGAGGAACTCGATGCCTACAACCCGCTGATCCCGGACGGCAGCAACCTCAAGGCGACGATGCTGATCGAATTCCCGGACCCGGCCGTGCGCGCCGAGCGCCTGGCGCAATTGGGCGGCATCGAACACCGCGTCTTCGCGGAAGTCGCAGGCTTGCCGCGCGTGTTCGCGCATGCCGACGAGGACCTGGACCGCAGCACCGAGGACAAGACCGCAGCCGTGCACTTCCTGCGCTTCGAGTTTTCGCCGGCGGCGATCACCGCGCTGCGTGGCGGCGCGGCGCTGGCCTTCGGCATCGAGGATCCGCGACTGCCGGAACGCGTCCTGGCGCCGGAGGCCTCGCGCCTGGCCTTGCTCGCCGATTTCGGCCACTGATCGTGCCGCGCTGGCTCTGGCTTTCGCTGCTGGTGGCTCTGACTGGGCTGTGGTGGTTCGGCCACACCAGCTCGCTGCCGACCGCCGTCGCCCACGCCGGTCCGGGCCTGGTGTGCAAGATGCCGCCGCCGTTCGAGGATCCCGACCAGCCGCTGCAGTCGCCGGCCAGCGCCAGCATGCCGCCGTTTCGATTGGACAAAGCAACGGTCACGCCGCTCGCCGGTTTCAGCCTGCAGGCAACGGTGTTGTCGCGCGAAAATTATTCCTTCGGCCGCGAATCGGATTTTTCACCGACCGACCTCGCGCTCGGCTGGGGCCCGATGAAGGACATGGCCATCGCCGAGAAGCTGGATGTTTCGCAGGGTGGTCGCTGGTTTCATTACCAATGGGGGCCGGAAGGCCCGCCGATCCCGCTGCCGGAAATCATCAGCCACAGCGCCAACATGCACATGATCCCCAGCGACGGCACCGTCGCCGAGGCGCTGGCGCACGTGCGAGCCGGCCAGACGGTGCGCCTGCAAGGCTGGCTCGTGCGCATCGACGGCGATGATGGCTGGCACTGGCAGAGCTCACTGACCCGCGACGACAGTGGTGGTGGCGCCTGCGAACTGGTCTACGTCTGTTCCCTCGACACGCGCTGAAGCCCGGCGCCCCGGCGCTCAGGCTTGCGTGCTGGCAATCGCCTGGACCTGGTTGCCGCCGTAAAGCCGGGCCTTGCCCAACGCGTTGATCGCGCGCACGCGCATGAATTGCGCGCTCTGCTCGCCCGCCATCATTTGCGACACGCCGATGCTCACGGTCAGGCCGCCGCCGAGTTGCTGCTTGGCGACTTCCGCGCAGATGCGTTCGGCCAACTCCCGGGCGACGCCGATCGCGCGTCCTGGCGCCAGCACCATCAACTGATCGGCCGACAAGCGGCCAACGGTTTCGCCGTAGTCCACTTCCTCGCGGATCAAGTCGGCCAGGGCGCGGACCAAGGCCGGAAGTTGCTCGGCCGGAATGCTTTCTGGCTTGTCGATGCCGATGTGCAGCACCGAGAGCTTCTTGCCTAGCCGGAAAGCCGATTCCTGCAACTGGGTGAGGTGCTGGTCGATCATGTCGCGGCGGTAGACGCCGGATTCGAGATCGATCTCGTTGCTCAGCCGCGCCTTGATCATCCGGTCGGCTTCGTCGCCCGCGGTCGTGGCCAGGGCGGCGAATTCGGCGGCCATTTCCAGTTCTTCGTCGCTGTAGGTGGTGCCTTCGGCGCGTTCGATCAGCAGCACGCCCCAGCCTGGTTTTTCGATGGGCAGCGGGATGATCGCCAGGCGCACCGTCTCCAGGGGTCCCTCGGGGCCGTCGAAATCGATCGAGATCTGCTGCGGCGCCTTGGCGCGACTCAAGCTCTTGAGCAAGGCGCTGCGCTGGGCGAGCAGGGTCTGGAAGCGCGGTTCGGCGGTTTTTGGTTCGACCAGCAACAGGTCTTCGTTGTGGTAGTTCATCGCCGCCACCGCCGAAGCCTGTTGCGGGAACACCGGCTGCAGGCCACCGAGCAGGCGGCGATAGGCGATCCATTCGAGATCGCCGTCGGTGGCCATTTCCAGGCCCGTCTGCAGGCTGCTCAGCATGAGCTCGCGGGCACGGGCGATCTTTTCCTTGGCAGAGTCTTCCGGGACCTGGGCACGCCGTTGCCGTGCGCGTTCCACGAACGCCTGGCGGATCCACGGCAGCGACAGGTAAAGGCCGAGCTGCAGCATCAGGATGTATTCGAATCCGCGCCGCGCCAGCCGGCCTCCCGGCGGCAGTTGCACCAGCCAGAGCACGATGATTCCCAAGGCCGGAAGCAAGGCCAGCCAGACCAGGATGGTGGCCCAGCGCCACTGGCGCGGATCGAACAGCAAGGAAAACACGCAGACCAGCGCGACCGCGAACAGGCACAACAACCCGCCCCATTGCAGGTTGTCCAGATAGGTCGGCGGCACGTACAGCGCGGCCAGCCCGAGCAGGATGAACAGGACGCCGATCCGGTTGAACCCGGACGCCAGCACGGGCATGTTGTGGTCGATGCCGGCAAAATGCTCGGTGGCCCAGAGCAGCGGCGTGCAGGCGAGTATCCAGAGCGCGATCGGGAAACCGGCATAGTTCGACGTGACCACGCCGCCGAGCGTCAGCTGCAAATGGTAGTTGCCAACCAGCGAAGCGAACAACGTCGCAAGCGCGGCGACCGTGATCCAGATCGAGCGCCCGCCCGGCTTGCGATGGCGGTAATAGGCCAAGCCGGCGATGATCAGCAATCCGCCGTAGAGCACGTCATACAGGAAGCTGTTGGCGCGACTTCGGCGCGCGCGCTGTTCGTCGGTCAGCAAGCGCGGCGCCAGGCTCAAATGGCCCTGGCCTTGCAGTTCGAGGTACCAGGTTGCCGGCTCGGAAGTCACCGGCAGCGGCAGTTCGAAGGAATCCGGCCAGCGACCCTGGGCGCGGCCCTTGGTGGTTGCCAACCCGGTCTCCGCGAGCACCAGGTCCGGAGGGCCTGCCTGGTGCAGCCGGATCAGGTCGATTGCCTGGCGATCGAGCCAGACCCAGGTGAAGGGTTCGGCGGCCGAGGGCCGGACGCGCAGCCGTACCCAGACCGTGCGGCCCGGGCGCAACAGCACGTGCACGCCATTTTCCAATTGGGGGTTGAAGCCGGTATGGGTGCGATTGGCAAGAATGTCGTCCAGCGACGTTCCCGTCGGCGCTTCCATGTAGGCCCACACCATCGGTGATGCGTCGTCGACCGCGGGATCGGCCGCGTGGGCCGCGCCGACCGGCAATCCGATGGCCAAGGCGACCATCCAAGCCAGCCCCGCCAGTCGTCGCCCGAAGTTTCGCAGTCGGCTATCCACCCGCCTCCCCCTGTCGCGTCGGGAAAGTGTGCCGCATTTTCGATGGTCGTGGGAAACCCGATGACGGGCCGGCTTCATCGGCTGCGTCCAGCCCTTCCCCGGTGAATCGGACTTGGGTAACAATGGCAACACCTTTCTACGGTTCCAACGCCGGCTCCGATTCCTGGGAAGAAGACGTCCTGGGCGACGACGTGCTCAAGCCGGGCAATTCGGTGGTCGTCAACTTCGACGACGGCTCCGGCTACTGCAAGTTCGACTTCCTGGCCAAGTTCGACGATGGCACCAAGGCCGAAAAACACGGCATTGACGTCTGCGAGACCGGAGTATTCCGCCTGACCGGCGATTGATCGCGGCCACGGAGCCGTGGCGGCTCGGGTAAACTTGCGCCTCCCCCAGCGCAAATTTGCCCTGCCCGATCATGAGCACCCCCGCGGCTCCGGCCGTCGAAAAAAACGACTTCATTCGCCAGATCGTCCGCGACGACCTCGCCGCCGGCAAGCATGCCCGGGTCAAGACGCGCTTTCCGCCGGAACCGAATGGCTACCTGCACCTCGGCCACGCCAAGGCGATCTGCCTGAATTTCGGCATCGGTCGTGAATTCGCCGGCCTGGCCAACCTGCGTTTCGACGACACCAACCCGGCCAAGGAAGATCCAGAGTACGTCGAAGCGATCAAGGCGGACGTGCGCTGGCTCGGCTTCGAATGGTCCGAGCTGCGCCACGCATCCGACTATTTCCTGGCTTTCTACCTCGCCGGCGAAAAACTCATCCGCGATGGCAAGGCTTTCGTCTGCGACCTGAGCGCCGAGCAGGTGCGCGAGTACCGCGGCAACCTGACCGAATCGGGCCGCGACTCGCCGTTCCGAACCCGTGCCGTCGAGGAGAACCTGGACCTGTTCCAGCGCATGCGCGCCGGCGAATTCCCGGATGGCGCGCGGACCCTGCGCGCGAAGATCGACATGGCCAGCGGCAACATCAACCTGCGCGATCCGGCCCTGTTCCGGATCAAGCATGTCGAGCACCAGAATACCGGCGCCGAGTGGTGCATCTACCCGATGTACGACTACGCGCATGCCCTGAGCGACGCGCTCGAAGGCATCACCCATTCCTTGTGCACGCTCGAATTCGAGGACCATCGCCCGCTCTACGACTGGAGCGTGGACAACGTCGATTTCCCCAACCACCCGGAGTTGTGGTCGTACCTGCCCGGGCGCGGCTTCCCGACCGTGCCGTCGAAGCCGCGCCAGATCGAGTTCTCGCGCCTGAACATCAACTACACGGTGATGAGCAAGCGCAAGCTACTGACCATGGTCACCGAAGGCCTGGTGAACGGTTGGGACGATCCGCGCATGCCGACCCTGCAGGGCATCCGTCGCCGCGGTTGCCCGCCGGCGGCGCTGCAATTGCTCGCCGACCGGGTCGGCATCAGCAAGCAGAATTCGCTGATCGATTTTTCGGTGTTCGAAGGCTGCATCCGCGAAACCATGGACGCGCAAGCGCCGCGTCGAATGGCCGTGGTCGAGCCAGTCAAGCTGGTGATCAGCAACCTGCCGGAGGCTCACGAAGAATCGCTTACTTTCAACAACCATCCCAAGAACGAGGATTTCGGCACGCGATCGGTGCCGTTCGCACGCGAGCTTTGGATCGAACGCGAAGACTTCATGGAAGTGCCGGCCAAGGGTTTCCACCGCCTGGTGCCGGGTGGCGAAGTACGCTTGCGCGGCGTCGGAATCGTCAAATGCATCGAGGTGGTGAAAGCCGGCGACACGATCCGCGAATTGCATTGCACGCTCGATCCCGAGTCGCGCCATGGCCTGCCCGGCGCCGACCGCAAGATCAAGGGCACCATCCATTGGCTCAGCGCCAGGCACGCCGTGCCGACCGAGATTCGCCTGTACGACCGCCTGTTCACCGTCCCCGATCCGGACCGCGACGAGGACGGCAGGACTTACCGCGACTGCATGAATCCGGATTCGGTGCGGATCGTGCGCGGCTACGTCGAACCGTCGGCGGCGCAGCTGGCGCCAGAATCCGGCATCCAGTTCGAACGGCTGGGCTACTTCTGCGCCGATCGCCACGACCATCGACCGAACGCGCCGGTCTTCAATCGCACCGTGACGCTGCGCGACAGCTGGGCCAAGCCGGCGTGATTCGTGTCGGCTGACGGCCTGCTCTGCTACTGCCGCGCCGGCTTCGAGCCCGAACTCGCCGCCGAACTGAGCGAACGCGCCGCGCTGGCCGGGTTCCCTGGCTACGCGCGGACCGAGCGCAATAGTGGGCTCGTGCAATTCGTGATCGATGCCGGCGACGAGTTGACGAAGGCATTGCCGTTCGCGCAGATGATCTTCGCCCGGCAGAAGTTGCGCCTGCTCGCCGACCTGGAAGGTCTCGATCCGAAGGACCGGATCGCGCCGATGTACGACGCCCTCGCCGGCCGTGGTCGCTACGGCGAACTCTGGGTCGAACACCCCGATTCCGACGAGGCCAAGCCGCTGGCCGGGCTTGCGCGTTCGTTCGGCAATGCCTTGCGTCCGGCGCTGCGCAAGCGCGGCCTGTTGACCGAAAAGGACGATCCGCGCTTTCCGCGCCTGCACGTCTGCTTCGTCGCCGGCGACCACGCCCTGCTGGCGAGCAGCGACCAGAAGGACAGCTCACCCTGGCCACTGGGCGTGCCGCGCCTGCGCCAGCTCAGCGAAGCACCGAGTCGTTCGGCGCTGAAGCTGGAAGAAGCGCTGCTCACTTTGCTCACCGAGGCCGAGCGCGAGAAGCTGGTGGTGCCGGGGATGAAAGCCGTCGACCTCGGCGCCGCGCCCGGCGGCTGGAGCTGGGTGCTCGCGCGCCAGCACGTACGCGTGACCGCGATCGACAATGGCCCACTCGCTGAATCCGCGCTCGCGACCGGTCTGGTCGAACACATCCGCGCCGACGGTTTCCGCTGGCAACCGCCGAAGCCGGTCGACTGGCTGGTCTGCGACATGGTCGAATCGCCGCGCAAGGTCGCCGGGCGGATCGCCGAATGGTTCGCGAACCGCTGGTGCAAACGCGCGATCTTCAACCTCAAGCTGCCGATGAAAAAGCGCTGGGAAGAAACCAACATCTGCCTCGACATGCTGGCCGCACAAGCCGGCCGCGAACTCGACCTGCGCGCGAGGCAGCTGTATCACGACCGCGAAGAGATCACGGTATTTGCGAGTTGCTTGAAGTAAGCGACTAACTGAACGAGATTCGCACACTGGCCGCGCGCCTCGCCATGCAAGTTGCAGCGTTCGACCTGCAAACATCTATGAACTTCGACAAGCGGGTGTGCAACATGCGATGTCTAACGCCAGCCGTTAGTACCGCGGATTGTGAGGGATAAGATCTATTGGCGCGGATTCGTTGATATGCACGGCATCTTGCACGCATCGACGCCGCGCTCCGCGTCACGGAACGTCCTGATTACTTGCAGGATTTTTCTGATTGACATGCGCTGCAATGCACATGAACATCCATTGCATATCCCCTAATTCGGGGTCTACTAAGCGTTAGGCCATATCACCAACACGGAGTGAATCATGAAATTGGGTGGGTTCGTTATCATTTTGGCGCTGTGCTGCACCACCGGCGCCGTCAACGCTCAATCCTACGAGCACGCATCAGCCGGCGCGGGTACGACGTCTTGTGGCAACTACCTGGCCAAGGAATCAGTCACCACGTTGCACCAAATATTTGTCTCGTGGGTTCAAGGTTTCCTGAGCGGCATGAACATGGCCGACTATGTCACAGCAAAACGGCCACCTGTCCAGCTACCCGACAGCGACTCAATCACTGCGTACATCGATAAATACTGCCGAGACAACCCGCTTGAGTCGCCTTTGCAAGGAGCAATGCAGCTTTACAAGGAGCTCAGATCACATGTCAATCGTTGATCTTTCGCCTAACAACTCAATCCAGCAGACGCGCTGTGCGCGCCGCTGATTTCGGGTGTTAGGCTCCTGATGGGAGTTATCCAAGCCTGCACAGCATTGGATCCGATCTTCCTCACACCCTTGGTGGCAGAAGATGAGACTGCAATTGCCTTGCTTGGCAGCCATCCGGATGTGTTCGCGGACATTCCGCAGATTTCATCGCCTTTTGACGCAAAGGCGTGGTGCACACAAGTTCTTGCCAACCCCGAAAATTATGTGCGCCACCTTGTGAGACTGGGCCCTGGCAAGCTACCTGCGGGATACGTTCAAATCTGTCGGCGCAGCAACCTGGACCTAGACCTCGGCTATTGGCTCGGACGTCCCTACTGGGGCAAAGGCATTGGATCGAGGTCTGCTGCCGCTGCGCTCATACTCTTTCTTGACGCAGGCGGGCAACCGCCAATCTTCGCTGCAACCACCCCTGGGAACATCGCGTCGCGAACGATTCTTGCCAAGTTGGGGTTCAAAGAGACCATCGCCAGCGAGCAACCGAAGGGCATGATTGATCACTTGTGGGATCCTCGGCACGGAGCTTAGATTCAACTACCAAGTGCAACACATCAGCGGGAC
>JANYBA010000303.1 GCA_025360985.1 Gammaproteobacteria bacterium
ATCACCCGCTCGTAGAACGGATGCGCCAGCACTTCGCCTTCGAGCGCGGCGCCCTTGGCGCGGCCACGTATCTTTAGCGGGACCTCGCCGTAGCGCTTCAATGCGGATTCAGCCAGGGCCTCTGCAAGCACGAGCAGCTGCTGCTTGCCCCCACGATCCGGGCCTTCGACCAGCACGTAGTCGAGTTCCGCGCCGAGCGTCACCGCCAACGATGCCGGCAGCGTCCAAGGCGTGGTGGTCCAGATCGGCACCGCCACCAGGGCATCGCCGGCATCGACGCCGAAATGCGCAGCCAGCTTGTGCGGGTCGCGCGCCTCGTAGGCGACGTCGATCGCCGGCGAGGTCTTGTCGGCGTATTCGATTTCCGCCTCGGCCAGGGCCGAGCCGCAATCGAAGCACCAGTGCACCGGCTTGACCCCGCGCGCGAGGTGGCCACGCTCGATGATCCTCGCCAGCGAACGCAGCATGTCGGCCTCGAAGGCGAAATCCATGGTGCGGTAGGGGTTGCCCCATTCGCCGAGCACGCCCAGGCGCTGGAAGTCCCTGGACTGCAAGGCGATCTGCTCGGTGGCGTATTCGCGGCACTTCTGCCGGAATGCGGCGGCGACGAGCTTGTCGCCGACCTTGCCGAATTTCTTCTCGACCGCCAGTTCGATCGGCAATCCGTGGCAGTCCCAGCCCGGCACGTAGGGCGCGTCGAAGCCGGCCATCAGCCGCGATTTCACTACCGCGTCCTTGAGGATCTTGTTGACGGCGTGGCCGAGGTGGATGGCGCCATTGGCGTAGGGCGGACCATCGTGGAGCACGAACATCGGGCGACCTTTCGCCTGCTCGCGGATGCGCGCGTACAGATCCCCGCCCTGCCAGCGCGCCAGGATGTCCGGCTCGCGCCTGGGCAGGTCGCCGCGCATAGGGAAATCCGTTTCCGGCAGCGAAATGGTGTGTTTGTAATCCTTACTCACGCGCCAACTCCAGTTGCTTCGCATCGTCCTGCAATAGTGTCCGCGCCAGTCGCGCGTCGATGTCCATCTGCGCGACCAGCGCCGGCAGGTCGTCGAATTTCAGCTCGTCGCGTAGCTTGGCGACGAATTCCACTTCGATCCGCCGGCCGTACAGGTCGCTATCGAAGTCGAACAGATGCGCCTCGAGCAAAGGCTCGATGCCCTGCACGGTCGGTCGCGTGCCCAGGCTCGACACCGACGGCCAGGGCGCGTCGCCGACACCGTGCACCCAGGTGGCGAAAATACCGCCCAAGGCCGGGCGTTTTCGGCCCAGGCGAATATTGGCGGTCGGATAGCCCAGGGTGCGGCCGAGCTGCGGACCGCGCACCACCTTGCCGACGATCGCGTAGCGCCAACCCAACCCGTGCGCCGCCGCCACCAGTTCGCCCGCGGCCAAGTGCTTGCGCAGGTTCGAACTCGACACGCGTTCGCCGTCGATCTCCACCGGGGCGATTTCCCGAACGGCAAAGCCGCGTTCGCCACCATAACGCCGCAACGTCGCGACGTCGCCGGATCGGTCCTTGCCGAAGCGGAATTCCGGGCCGACCCAGACTTCCCGCGCCGACAGCCGTCGCAACAGCACGGACTCGATGAACTCTTCGGCGCCCATCGCCACCATGGCGGCATCGAACCGAAGCAGGCCGACGACATCGATCTCCATCGCCCGCAGGCCCTCGAACTTGGCGCGCGGCGACAGCAGTCGTGCCGGCGGATGTTGCGGCGAAAAAAACTCGCGCGGCAGGGGTTCGAAGCTCAACGCCACGACCGGCAGCGACAACGCGCAGGCACGATCCCGCGCGCGGCCGATCAGCGCCTGATGCCCGCGGTGCAGGCCGTCGAAAGCTCCGATGCAAACCACGCTGCCAGAGGGGCAAAGTCGCTTGCCCACGACGTCCCGGAACAGCTGAGTCATGGCGAAAGTATAGCCGCTGGGCGCGTTCAGACGCCGCGCAGGTCCTTGATGCGGAAGCCCATCGCGAACATCACCGCCACATAGGCGCCGCCGCCCGCGGCGACCAGCGCGCCCAGGCGCCAGATCCGGGTCCAACTGGTCATGGCGCTCCAATCCGGCCAAAGCATGCGCCCGGCCAACAGGACTGCCGACATCACCGCGCAGGCAACTACCAGCCGCAGCACGTGGGTGATCCAGCCCGGCAGCGGTGCGTAGACGCCATCGCGCTTGAGCCAGCGCCAGAGCAAGGCCAGGTTGAGATAGCTGGCCAAGGCGCTGGCCAGGCTCAAAGCGGCATGCAATCCGGGCACCTGGGCGATTCCGACCAGCCAACTCCCATGCAGCATGGCCGGTGGCGCCCAGGCGACGAACAGGATCGCGACGAACACCACGTTGAAGGCCATGTTGGCGATCAGGGAAGCGACGCCCGCACGCACCGGCGTTCGCGTGTCCTGGCGCGCGTAAAAGGCCGGAAGCACGACCTTGACCAGGGCGAAAGCCGGCAAACCGAAACTGAGGCCGGTGATCGACAAGGTCGCCATATGCACGTCGAACGCCGTGTATTTGCCGTGCTC
>JANYBA010000318.1 GCA_025360985.1 Gammaproteobacteria bacterium
CCGATGCCGGCTACGCGCAATACGAAGTGTCGGCCTACGCGCGCACCGACCGGCAGTGCGCGCATAACCTCAACTACTGGCGCTTCGGCGATTACCTCGGCATCGGCGCTGGCGCCCACGGCAAGATCAGCTCGGGCGCCAGCGGCGAGATCCTGCGCCGCTGGAAGTTGAAGAACCCGCGCGACTACCTGGCCAAGGCGAGCAGTGCGGAACGGATCGGCGGCGACGATCCGATCGCGTTGGCCAATCGACCCTTCGACTACATGCTCAACGCCCTGCGGCTCGTCGAAGGATTTTCGTTGGCGGATTTCGGGTCGCGCACCGGCCTGGAGCGCAGCGCCATCGCCCGCGAACTGGATACGGCGGTGTTCCGTGGCTGGATCACGCGCGACGGGGAGCGAGTCGTGCCGACGGAGCTTGGCCGTCGGTTCACGAATGACGTGGTATCCCTGTTCTTGCGCGACTGAGCGCGCCGTTCCGGAATCCTTCCCGTGCTCGACTCCATTACCCTGCGGTGCCCGTTCTGCGGCGAGAGATTCGAAGCCACGGTCGACAGCTCGGCGGGCGATTCCGAATACATCGAGGATTGCCCGGTCTGCTGTCGTCCGATCAACCTGCACTTGCGCACCGGCGCGGGCGGCGATGTCGAAGGCCTGGACGCCGACCGCGACGAGTGAGCAGCTGACGGCGTCCAGAGGCGCCGGTTGGTATTCCGGCGCCTTGCTTGACTGCGTTGCGCCTTGGACTACTGCGTTACAATGCGCACGCTTCAGGCGCTCGGGAAGCCGGTGAGAATCCGGCGCTGCCCCCGCAACGGTAAGCCAGAACCTCCTTCAGTTGTGCCACTGGGCTTCGGCCTGGGAAGGCGAAGGACAGGACCGAGCGATCGGTTCGCTGGCGAGTCCGGAGACCGGCCTGGAGTTCAGACGGCACGTTGCGGAGGGCGACGGGGCAACCCTGTCGCTTTGCGCCCGGTGCCCGATCTCCTTCCGCCCGTGCCACTCCGCGGGTGTGCGCACAAGGAGACTCCATGAACATCACGCTTCCAAGCACCGTCCTGGCGACGGCCATTTCCCTTTCGTTTGCAACAAGTTCGTTTGCGGCCGACGCGGTCAAGCCGATCGGCTCGGTCGTGGTCACGGCCAATCGCGTCGAACAGCCGGTGGCCGAGGCACTTGCCGCCGTCACCGTGCTCACGCGCGCCGACATCGAACGCAGCCAGGCGCCCGACCTCGCCAGCCTGCTCGCGCGGCAAGCCGGCATCGACCTGGTCCGAACCGGCGGGCCGGGCAGCCTGAGCACGATCAACACGCGCGGCAGCAATTCCAACCACACCCTGGTGCTGATCGACGGCCTGCGGGTGAACACCGCCGTCCAGGGCCTGTTCGATTTCGCCCACCTGCCACTGGCCCAGATCGAGCGCATCGAGATCGTGCGCGGGCCGCGCGCCGCGCAATGGGGCTCGGACGCCATCGGCGGCGTCATCCAGATCTTCACGCGCCGCAATGCCGTGCCTTTCCTCGATGCGCGCGCCGGCAGTTACGGCCATGCCGGCATCGACGCCGGCGTCGCCGTCGCGAGCGGTGACTGGCGCTTCAACGCCGCCGCTGGCCGCGACGAACTGACCGGCTTTTCCGCCACCAACATCGACGCCGGCCCTTACACCTTCGATGCCGACACGGATGGCTATCGCAACAGCCACGCCAATTTCCAGCTCGGCAATCGCATCGGCGGCCAGGAAATCAACCTGAGCGCGCGCGTCGCCGATGCCCGCAACGAATACGACCAAGGCGTGTCGCAGATCCGCGATCGCCAGCTCGGCCTGCGCGTGGCCGGCGAACTGCGGCCGGGCTGGTCGCACGAGCTGCTGCTGGGCTACAACAGCGACCGCGTCGACAGCGTCGAGCCCTTTTTCGTCTACGGATTCGCCAGCTCGCGGCTGTCGCTGGATTGGCTGAACAACATTCGCCTCGACGATCGCCAGCAGTTGCAGGTCGGCATCAATGCCAGCCGCGAATCCGGACGCGCCAGCGAATTCTCGATCGCCACCTATGACCTGGATCGCCGCAACACCGGCTTGTTCGCCGACTGGTCCGGCCAGTTCGCCGCGCACCGGCTGGAGCTGTCGCTGCGCCACGACAACAACAGCCAGTTCGGCGGCACCTCCACCGCCAGCGCCGCCTGGGGCTGGCAGGTCAGCGACGCGGTGCGGCTGCGCGCCAGTTGGGGCCAGGGTTTCCGCGCGCCGAATTTCAACGAATTGTATTACCCGGGTTTCTTCGGCCTGTTCAAAGGCAATCCGGACCTCGACCCTGAGCGTTCCAACAGCGCCGAGCTCGGCCTCGATTGGCAGGTCGGCCAAGGCCAGTCGCTCGGACTGTCGGCCTATCGCACCCGCGTCCGCGACCTGATCGCGTTCCAGGGCGAGGATTTCAAAGCCATCAATATCGCCAACGCCCGCCTCGACGGGGTCGAAGCCGACTATCACTTCGTGCGCGGCGCCTGGATCGTCGCCGCCAATGCCGGCTGGCAGCGCGCCGAGGACGCCGACAGCGGCGATGCCCTGTTGCGTCGGGCGCCGCGCAAGGCGCACGCCAGCGTCGACTACGCCTTCGACTGCGGCCTGTCGCTGGGGCTGGACGTGGATGCGGTGGCGGCCCGGCCCGACATCGATTTCAATGCCTTCCCGGCTGAACGGATCGCCCTCGGCGGTTACACGCTGCTGCACCTGCGCGCCGCCTGGCCGTTGGCGCATGGCTGGCGGTTCGAAGCGCGCGTCGAGAATCTCGGCGACCGCAACTACACCCTTGCCCGGGGCTACAACACCCCCGGCCGCAGCGGCACGCTCAGCTTGCGCTGGGAGGGCCACTAGGCAAAACTGTGATGCGGTCGCCTGGTGACGGGCGGCCTCCCACGCGTCAAGGGAGTTCGCCTTGTCCCATCCGACCGGCAATACCCAGAGCCAACCGCTGCTAGCGTCACGGTATATGCCCCGGCGCGTCCGTGAACTGCTCGAAGGCGTCCTCGAAGTGGTGCGCAAGCAATTCGAACCCGGCCTGCTGCTGGCCGGCGACGCCTTCGAGCGGCAACTGATGAAACAGGCCGAACAGGCCAAGGACCACGAGGACGAACTGCGCCTGGTCGATGCCCGACACGCCTTCAGCCGCGGCCTGAGCGACCTGCTGCGGCGTTTCCACCTCGCCATCGAGGGCGAGCTGGCCAACCTGCGCGAGCCGCAGATCGTCCGTGGCCAGATCCAGGCCCGGGCCACCCGCAGCGAAGAGATGTCTCTGGTCGACAACATCGAGATGGACGAAACCAGCGTCCTGACCGACATCGCCAGCCGCGCCGAGCTGCGCCACAGTCTGCCCATCTACCTGCTCGGCCAACGTTTCGGCGTCCTCTCCGGCCGGCCCGGCTTCGATCCGGAGACCATGCCGGTCGGTCCCAAGGCCTTGTGCCGTGCCATCCGGGTGGCGGCGGAAGCGACCGAATTGACCGAGCACCAGCGGGTCATGCTTTTCCGCGCCTTCGACCAACACGCCGTGGTAAATCTCGGCCTGCTGCTCGACGCGATCAACAAATTCCTGATCGATAACGGCGTGCTGCCCAACATGCAGTACGTGCCAGTGCGGCTGCGTCCCACCGCCAGGAGCGGCAACGACGGCATCGGCCTGCCGGACTTCACGACCATGGGCCTGAGCCTGGAGGAAGGCGACGCCTCGCGATCGGCGCGCTCCGACTTGCGCGCCGGCGGCCGCGATCCCGACCAACCCCGCCCGGCCGGAGGCTGGCAAGCGCATACCGCAGCGGCTCCGGCCGCCGCCGCCAACATGCCGATCGAGGCGCTCCTGCAGATGCTGTCTTCGCGCCGGAATTTGCTCGGCCGGCTCGGCGCCGGCGCTGCTGCGCCGGTGCACCGGTCGCCGCCGGTGCAAGCCGCCGACCTGCACGCCGTGCTGCGTCGCCTGCAGTCCAAGCCGGCGGCGCCGGTCATGGTCGACGGCCAGGCGGTGCCGCGTACGGTCGCCCACCTCAAGCAGGACATGCTCGCCGCCCTGCGCCAGTTCAGCGCCTACAAGGAAGACACGACCCTGTCCGAGCGCGACAGCGGCGTCATCGACCTGATGGGGATGCTCTACGACAACCTGATGAAGGATGTGCGTCCGGGCAGCGCCGCCGCCAACCTGCTGTCGCGCATGCAGGTGACCCTGCTGCGCGCCTCGCTCGACGATCCGCAGTTCTTCGTCGGCGAACAGCACCCGGCCCGGCAGATGCTCGACACCATCACCAATACCGGCGCGCACTGGCTGGCCGACGAGGATCCCGATCCCGGCCTGGTCGACAAGCTCAATTCGGTGGTCGACCGCAGCGCCCGCGAATACAACGGCGACTTCAGCGTCTTCAAGCAACTGCTCGAGGACTTGCTCGAACACCTCAAGACACTCACCCACAAGGCCGGCGTGGCCGAGCGCCGGCATGTGGACGCGGCGCGCGGCAAGGAGAAGCTGGCGCTGGCGCGCGATCGCGCCGCCGAGGTGATCGAGGCGATGTGCAAGGGCCAGAAATTGCCGCGCTTCACCCGCACCATGCTGACCCAGGCCTGGACCGACGTCATGGCCCTGACCGCGTTGCGCCGTGGCGAGGAATCCGATGCCTGGCAGCAACAGCTGGCGATCGCCGGGCGCCTGATCGAGCTCGCCGACGCCAAGTCCCGACCGGACGATGCCGACTCGTTGCAGAACGAAATCCAGCAGGGCCTGACCCAGGTCGGCTACCTCGCCGACGAAGCCGGCGCCATCGCCATGCGCCTGGTCGATCCGACCGCGTCGGTCAGCGACGAGGGCGGCAGCCGGACCGAGCTGACCATGCGCCTGAAATCCGGCGCGCGCCTCGGCGAAAACCTGGAAAGCGCGAGTACGAAAAAGACGCCGTTGACCGCCGAGCAGCAGGCGCACCTGGAGCGGATCAAGCAGGTCGCGTTCGGCACCTGGTTCGATTTCACCACCAACCAGCAAGGCGACGTGGTGCGCCGGCGGCTGTCCTGGTTCAGCACCGCCACCGGCCACGCCCTGTTCGTGAACCACCGCGGGCAGAAGGTCGCTGAATTCACCCTCGAGAACCTGGCGCGACTGATGGCCAAGAACCAGCTGAAGATCGTCGAGACCGAATCGACCACCATCCTCGACCGGGCCTGGAGCAATGTCGTCGCCGCGCTGCAGTCCTTCACCCCCGAGGGCAAGGACGGGGGCAGCCGGCCATGAACGAATTCCGCCGCGCCCGCCGGCGCAAGCTCGACCACAACGTCGACGTGATCGACACCATGACCGCGCAGTCGGTCGGCCACCTCGGCGACTTGTCGGAAACCGGCATGCTGCTGATCGCCAGCCGCCCGCTGGTCAGCGACGCGCTCTACCAGTTGCGCTTCCGGCTGGTCAACGCCGCAGGCACCAGCCAGACGCTGGAGATCGGCGCCCACGAATTGTGGATGGACGAGGCGGCGGCGCCGGGCCAGATCTGGGCCGGACTGCGCTTCATCGACGTTTCGTCCCAGGACCTGGGCTTCATCCGGCGCTGGGTCGCCGAGCCGGGCAGCAACGCGTTCTAGGCACCCACCCTGCCGTAATTCGGGGCGGTGCGGCACAATGGCGCGACTGTTCCCTGCGAGTGTCGCAATGAATTCCCGATCGCCGGCCGGCGCCTACGCCGACCACCTGGCCACCGTCATGCGCCGCGCCGACGTCGCCCTCGAGCGCGGTGGCTACGACCACTTGTTGATCGCGTCCGGCATCGAGAAGATGCGTTTCCTCGACGACACGCCCTATCCGTTCAAGGCCAGCCCACCGTTCAAGGCCTGGCTGCCGCTGACGCGCCATGCGCATTGCTGGATCGCCTACACGCCGGACCGGAAGCCGGTGCTGGCCTACTACCAGCCCGATGACTACTGGCACGTGCCGCCGGCGGCGCCGGCCGGCGCATGGGTCGAGCATTTCGACATCCGCGTCCTCGCCGATCCCGCCGAAGCGATCGATCACATGCCCGCATCAGGACGGGCGGCGATCATCGCCGAGCGCGACGCCGCCCTGCCCGGCTTCGAGCCGAACAATCCCAGGGTCGTGCTCGATTACCTGCACTACCACCGCGCCTACAAGACGCCCTACGAACTCGGCCTGATGCGCCGCGCCCAGCGCAAGGGCGCGCGCGGCCACGTCGCGGCGCGCCAGGCCTTCATCGGCGGCGGCTCCGAGGCGCAGATCAATGCCCTGTACCTGGCGGCGGCCGGCCATTCCGACAGCGACGTGCCGTACGGCAATATCGTCGCCCTCAACGAAAACGGCGCGACTTTGCATTACCAGTACAAGGCGATGGCCCGGCCCGCCGAACATCGCAGCCTGCTGATCGACGCCGGCGCCGAAGTCGATGGCTATGCCTGCGACATCACCCGCACCTGGGGCAACGGCGACGCCGACTTCAGCGCGCTCGTGGCCGCGGTCGAGCACGAGCAACAGGGCCTGTGCAGCATGGTGCGTGCCGGGGTCGACTACCGCGACCTGCACCTGGCCTGCCACCGGCGCCTGGCCGGCGTGCTGCGCGAGCTCGGCATCGTCGACATGGACGCGGCGTCGATGGTCGAGACCGGCGTCACCTCGACCTTCTTCCCGCACGGCCTGGGCCATCCGATCGGCCTGCAGGTACACGACGTCGCCGGCTTCAGCGATGAACAGGGCGGACTGATCCCGCGCCCGGAGGGCCATCCCTACCTGCGCATGACCCGTACGCTGGAGCCGGGCATGGTGGTGACGATCGAACCCGGCCTGTATTTCATCCCGACCTTGCTGTCCAAGCTCTGGGGCGGTCCGCACGCAGACGCGGTGGACTGGGCCAAGGTCGAACACTTGGCGAAATTCGGCGGCGTGCGCATCGAGGACGAAGTGCACTGCACCGACGACGATCCGGAGAACCTCACCCGCGACGCGTTCGCCGAGCTCGCCTAGGCCATGGACAAGAGTTTCGAGCCCGCCACTTTCGAGAACAAGTGGTACGCGCACTGGGAAGCGAGCGGCTGCTTCAAGCCCTCGGGCCGCGGGACGCCGTACACGATCATGCTGCCGCCACCGAACGTCACCGGCACGCTGCACATGGGCCACGCTTTCCAGCACACGCTGCAGGACGCGCTGATCCGCTACCACCGCATGCGTGGCTTCGACACGCTCTGGCAGATGGGTACCGACCACGCCGGCATCGCCACCGAGATGGTGGTCGGCCGCAACCTCGCGCGCGACAACCTGACCCGCGACGGTCTGGGCCGCGACAAGTTCATCGAGAAAGTCTGGGAGTGGAAGCAGGAATCGGGCGACACCATCGAGCGCCAGATGCGCCGCATGGGTTCGTCCGGCGACTGGTCGCGCACGGTGTTCACCATGGACCCGATGCCGTCGAAGGCGGTGGTCGAGACCTTCGTGCGCCTGTTCGAGGAAGGACTGATCTATCGCGGCCAGCGCCTGGTCAACTGGGATCCGGTGCTCAAGACGGCGATTTCCGATCTTGAGGTCGTCAGCGAGGAAGAAGACGGCAAGCTGTGGTCGATCTCGTATCCGTTATCGGACGGCAGCGGTGCGCTGGTGGTGGCGACGACGCGACCGGAGACCATGCTCGGCGACACCGCGGTGATGGTCCATCCCGAGGACGAACGCTACGCCCACCTGGTCGGCAAGACCGTACACCTGCCGCTGTGCGATCGCGAGATCCCGATCATCGCCGACGATTACGTCGACCGCGAGTTCGGCACCGGCGTGGTCAAGGTCACACCCGCGCACGACTTCAACGACTACGCGGTCGGCCAGCGCCACGGCCTGCCGCTGATCAATATCCTGACGCCGGACGCCGCGATCAACGGCAACGCGCCGGAAAAATACCGCGGCCTCGACCGATTCACCGCACGCAAGGCCGTGCTCGCCGACCTCGAGGCGCTCGGGCTGTTGGTGGAAGAGAAGAAGCACAAGCTGCAGGTGCCGCGCGGCGACCGCACCGGCCAAGTGATCGAGCCATACCTGACGGACCAGTGGTTCGTGAAGATGGGCACGCTGGGCGCGCGCGGCCTGGCGCTCGCCGTGGGTTCCGATGGAAAGCCGGGCGCGGTGAAATTTGTGCCG
>JANYBA010000327.1 GCA_025360985.1 Gammaproteobacteria bacterium
CAATGGCGGCTTGGAACTGGGCAAAAGGGGTTGGCCGTGGATTTCCGATTCACCGAAGAGCAGTTGATGATCCAGGACGTGGCCCGCCGGATCGCCCGGGAGAAAATCGCCCCCAGCGCCGAGCACCACGACCACACCGGCGAGTTCCCGCTGGCGAACATCCGCACGCTCGGTGAGAACGGCCTGATGGGCATCGAAGTTCCGGCCGAATACGGCGGCGCCGGCATGGATCCGATCAGCTACGTGCTGGCCATGGTCGAGATCGCCGCCGCCGATGCCGCCCATTCGACCATCGTCTCGGTGAACAATTCGCTGTTCTGCAACGGCATCCTGAAGTTCGGCAGCGAGGCGCAGAAGCAGAAGTACGTGCGCGCCATCGCCGAAGGCAAGGAGATCGGAGCCTTCGCGCTGACCGAGCCGCAGTCGGGTTCCGACGCGACCGCGATGCGCTGCCGCGCGACCAAGCGCGCCGATGGCAGCTTCGTGATCAATGGCAAGAAGAGCTGGATCACCTCCGGCCCGGTGGCGAAGTACATCGTGCTGTTCGCGATGACCGACCCGGACAAGCACGCGCGCGGCATCACCGCGTTCATGATCGACACCGCGAATCCCGGCTTCCATCGCGGCAAAACCGAGCCCAAGCTCGGCATTCGCGCTTCGGCGACCTGCGAGATCGAATTCGAGGATTACGTGTGCCCGCCGGAGGATCTGCTCGGCGAAGAAGGGCATGGTTTCAAGATCGCCATGGGCGTGCTCGATGCCGGCCGCATCGGCATTGCCTCGCAGGCGATCGGCATCGCCCGCGCCTGCTACGAAGCGACGCTGGCCTACGTCAAGGAACGCAAGGCTTTCGGCCAACCGATCGGCGCTTTCCAGATGACCCAGGCCAAGATCGCCGACATGAAGTGCAAGCTTGATGCCTCGTTGTTGCTGACCTTGCGCGCGGCCTGGCTCAAGGGCCAGGACCAGCGCTTCACCACCGAAGCCTCGGTGGCCAAGCTCACCGCCTCCGAAGCCGCGATGTGGATCAGCCACCAGGCCGTGCAGATCCACGGCGGCATGGGCTATTCCAAGGAAATGCCGCTCGAGCGCTACTTCCGCGACGCCAAGATCACCGAGATCTACGAAGGCACCAGCGAGATCCAGCGCCTGGTGATCGCGCGCCACGAAACCGGTTTGCGTTAACCACCATTCCAGCTTTGATAGAACGGCGCGATGCCCGGCAGCAGGTCGGTGAGCGCGTGCAACAGCACGATCAGGCCCAGGCTCCGGGTGCGCGACCACAGCGCGCCGAACAGGAAACCGGCCGGGGAAATGATCGCGATCGAATAGGCAACCGACCACAACAGTGTCGGGTGCGCGTCGGCGCCTTCCATCAAGGACGCGCCGCGCAGGTAGAGGCCGGGCGCGTGGGCCAGGCCGAAGACCAGCGAAGCGAGGCAGACCGCGGCGAATTCCGAATCGAGCCAGGCGGCGAGCCGGGTCTGCAGGCCGACGCGGAACAGCACTTCCTCGCAGAGCCCGGCCTCGAAGGCGATCCAGACGAACGCGGCGGGGACGATCCAGGACAAGGTCGCGGCGCCCAAGTGCAGTGCCTGCAATGTCTGCAGCCCGCGCCCGAACACGGACTGGAATACCAGCAGGGCCACGCCGACGCCGATCAGGGCGCGACCATGACGCCGCCAGCTCAGCCGCAGCGCCAGCGTCTCGCTCATCGGATGGCCGAGCAGGCGCAGCAACAACACTGGCAACGCGACCATGGTCAGGAGTTTCGCCGCGAGTTTCACGATCGACTGGGCCGGATCTTCCGGCCAGGCGCTGTTGATCGCGCTGAATCCGATCCCGAGCACGGCAACCGAGAACAGCGCCAGGTAGCCGAGCATCGACGAGAGTTCCTTGCCCGGTCGCCGGATCGGCGGCAGCTCGCTGCGTGAGTTACGCGTCAGCGCCAGGGCCAGCAGCGGAAAGGCGATCGCCAGGATGCCGAGGGCGAACAAGGGTTCGGACAGGGAAAATCCCGGAAACCGCGACAGACCCCAGAGGGAGGCCGCGTAGGCGAGCGCGTACAGGCCAGCGGCCAGCATGCCGGCGTTGCGACGGTGGGCTCGGGATTGCAGCATCGATGTCCTCCCCGGTTCGGCCCAGCTTAAGCCAGCGATACCCTTCGCGTATGCGCCGGTCGGGCCAGTGACTTCCTGCCCGGTCGGGTACAATTTCACACTTTCGCCAGCCATCAAGATCCGGTCCCATGATTACTTCCGCAGCAAGCAACCAAGTGACCCTGGAATCCATCCTGAGCGCGCTCGCGCCGCTGGTGACACCCGTTCGGCTGGCGTTGGCCCAGGCCTTCACCCGCGCCTATTACGCCCACTTGCTGCCGGACGACCTGGCGCTGCGGCCGGCGGCCGACTGGGCCGCCATCGCCGCCAGCCAGCTGGCCTTCGCCGGCACCCGCAGCGCCGGCCGGGCGTCGATCCATGTCTCGAACGCGGGCGACGGCGAGGGCAGCCCGACCCATACCATCGTTCACATCGTCAACGATGACATGCCGTTCCTGGTGGACTCGGTGACCCTGTTGCTGGCGCAGCGTTCGATCACCCTGCATGGCATCGTCCATCCGGTCGTGTCCATCTCCCGCGACGAGTCCGGCCGCCTGGTCGGCGTCGGTGTAGGTCGCCCCGAATCCTTCATGTACCTGGAGATCGATCGCCAGGCCGACGCGGCGGTCCTGGCCGAACTGGAAACAGCGATCGGCGGCGCGCTGGCCGACGTGCGAGCGGCCGTCTCGGACTGGCGCGCCATGCGCGAACGGATGATCGCGATCGCCGATGCCCTGGCGACCCGGGTCATGCCCGCCACCGAAGAGCAGCGCGCCGAGGCCCAGGCCTTCCTGCGTTGGGCCGCCGACAACCACTACACCTTCCTCGGCTACCGCGAGTACGAAGTCGTTGAGCGCGACGGCCAGCGCCTGCTGTGCCCGGTCGTGGGCTCGGGCCTGGGCCTGATGCGCGGCACCGATGCCGACGCCGCGCCCCGGCCGGTGACCGGGCTCGCCGCCGCCGACCTGCCGCGCGGCGCCACCATGGAACCATTGATCCTGACCAAGACCAATGCCCGCTCGACGGTACATCGCGGCGGCTACATGGACTACGTCGGCGTGCTCGAATTCGATGCCAATGGCCGCGCGGTGCGCGAACAGCGCTTCCTCGGCCTGTATACCTCCAGCGCCTACAACCGCCGGCCCTGGGACGTGCCAGTGGTGCGGCAACGGTTTGCCGAAGTCATGAAGGCCTCGGGCCTGGCCGAGTCCGGGCACAGCGGCAAGGCGCTCAAGCACATCCTGGAAACGCTGCCGCGCGACGAACTGTTCCAGGCCAGCACCGAGGAACTCACCCGCACCAGCGTCGGCATCCTCAGCCTGCAGGAGCGGGTGCGGCCGCGCCTGTTCATCCGTCGCGACCGCTACGGCCGATTCCACTCGATCCTCGCCTACATTCCGCGCGACCGCTTCAACAGCGAGATTCGCGCGCGGGTCGAAGCGATGCTGATGGACGCGCTCCAGGGCGAGCGCCTCGATACCACGATCCAGATCGGGGAATCGCCGCTGGCGCAAATGCACCTGATCATCCGGTCCAAGTCCGGGTCCAGGTTCGACGTTGATCCGGCGGCGCTGGAAGCGGAGCTCACCCGGATCGTGCGCAACTGGCAGGACCAGATGCGCGACATCCTGGTCCAGCAACACGGCGAGGAATCCGGTCTCAAACTCGCGAACCGGTTCGGTCGCGCGCTGCCGGCCGGCTACGCCGAGGCGACCACGCCGCAACTTGCTGCCGACGATTTCCTGCAGCTCGCCGCGCTCGATGGCGACGGCGACCTGCGACTGTCGCTGTACGAAACCAACGATCACGACCTGCGCTTCAAACTGTTTCGAATAGGCAAGGGCATCGTCCTGTCCGATGCCCTGCCGATGCTGGAAAACCTCGGCCTGCGCGTGCTCACCGAGCACCCGTACGAACTCAACACCGACGAAGGCCGGCTGATCATCCAGGATTTCGACGTCGAGCTGCTTTCCGGCCATATCGACACCGCGGCCGTGCGCGCGCGCTTCGAGCAAGCCTTCGCCGCGGTCTGGCACGGCGACGCCGAGAACGACGGCTTCAACCGCCTGATCCTGGCCGCTGGGCTCGGTTGGCGCCAGGTGGCGATGCTGCGCGGCTATTGCAAGTACCTGCTGCAAACCGGAACGTCGTCGTCGCAGGTCTACATGGAAGAAACGCTCGCGCGCTATCCGCTGATCGCCCGCCTGCTGGTGGAACTGTTCGAGGCGCGCTTCGAGCCGGGCCGCGACGCCAAGGCCGATGCGCAGACCTGCGAGTCGTTGCGCAAGTCGCTGATCGACGTGGTGCCGGTCAAGGAACGGGAAAAGATCGGCACGATCTTTGAGGAGATGGCCGCAGATCGCGCCCTCGATCGCGAGGCCCAGGTCGACGCCAGCCTGGACGCGCTGGCGATCATGCTCGACCGCGTGTCCAGCCTCGACGAGGACCGCATCCTGCGCGGCTTCATGACCGCGATCAACGCGACCCTGCGCACCAGCTTCTTCCAAAAGAAGGACGAGGGCGGCACGCACAAGGATTACATCAGCTTCAAGTTCGATCCGGCCAAGCTACCCGATCTTCCGAAGCCACGTCCCTATCGCGAGATTTTCGTCTACTCGCCGTTCGTCGAAGGCGTGCACCTGCGCTTCGGGCCGGTCGCCCGCGGCGGCCTGCGCTGGTCGGACCGGCGCGAGGACTTCCGCACCGAAGTTCTCGGCCTGGTCAAGGCGCAGATGGTCAAGAACACGGTGATCGTGCCGGTCGGATCCAAGGGCGGCTTCTTCGCCAAGCGCTCGCCGGTCGGCGGCGACCGCGACGCCGTGCTCGCCGAAGGCATCGCCTGCTACAAGCGCTTCATCAACGGACTGCTCGACATCACCGACAACATCGTCGACGGCGCGATCGTGCCGCCGGCCGATGTCGTGCGCCACGATGGCGACGATCCCTACCTGGTGGTGGCGGCCGACAAGGGTACGGCGACCTTCTCCGACATCGCCAACGGCATTTCCGCCGAGCATGGTTTCTGGCTCGACGACGCCTTCGCCTCCGGTGGTTCGGTCGGCTACGACCACAAAGGCATGGGCATCACGGCGAAGGGCGGCTGGGAATCGGTCAAGCGCCATTTCCGCGCGCTTGGCGTCGATTGCCAGAACCAGGACTTCACCTGCGTCGGTATCGGCGACATGTCCGGCGACGTCTTCGGCAACGGCGTGCTGCTGTCGAAGCACATCCGCCTGCTGGCCGCCTTCGACCACCGCCACATCTTCCTCGACCCCAATCCCGACTCGGCGATCTCCTTCGCCGAGCGCGAGCGCATGTTCAAGCTGCCGCGCTCGAGCTGGGACGACTACGACCGCATCTTGATCTCGGCCGGCGGCGGCGTATTTGCGCGCGGCGCCAAGACCATTCCCTTGTCGCCGGAGATCCGGGCGGCGCTGGCCATCGCCGGCGACGCCGAGCA
>JANYBA010000347.1 GCA_025360985.1 Gammaproteobacteria bacterium
TTCCATGAGCTCGCTGGCGACCGCGCATTCGCCGACGACGCCGCGATCGTCGGCGGCCTCGCCCGCATCGACGGACGCAGCATGATCGTCATCGGCCACCAGAAAGGCCGCGACACCAAGACCAAGATCCGGCGCAACTTCGGCATGCCGCGCCCGGAGGGTTACCGCAAGGCGCTACGGCTGATGAAGTTGGCCGAACGATTCGGCCTGCCACTGTTCACCCTGATCGACACGCCCGGCGCCTATCCCGGCATCGGCGCCGAGGAACGCGGCCAGTCCGAGGCGATCGCCCGCAACCTGCTCGAAATGGCCGAGCTGCGCATCCCGATTGTCTGCATCGTCATCGGCGAAGGCGGCTCCGGCGGCGCGTTGGCAATCGGGGTCGGCGATCGCACCCTGATGCTCGAGTACAGCACCTACTCGGTGATTTCGCCTGAGGGCTGCGCTTCCATCCTGTGGAAGTCCGCGTACAAGGCCAAGGACGCCGCCGAGGCGCTGGGCCTGACCGCGACACGCCTGATCGAACACCAGTTGATCGACCGGATCGTGCCGGAACCGCTCGGCGGCGCCCATCGCGATCCGGCGGCGATGGCGGCCACGCTCAAGGGTGTGATGTTCGAGGAGCTTGCATCCTTGGAAAGCGTCGATATCGCGACCCTGCTGGATCGGCGCTATCGCCGCCTGCGCAGCTACGGCGCATTCGAAAAAACCGCCTGAAGTGCGATGAATGGCCGGGCCTCGAATCCCCAGTCCGGTCGCTGAAGCCGCGCCGATCCTGGTTGGATTCAGCGGCGGCCTCGATTCGACCGTGCTGCTGCATTGGTTGGCCGCGCAAGCGAACGTGCGGGCAGCGGGACTTCGCGCCGTCCATGTCCACCATGGCTTGCACGCCGAAGCCGACGACTGGGCCGCCCACTGCCAGCAAGAATGCGCTCGCCTCGGCCTTGCCCTCGAGATCGTGCGGGTAGCCGTGCGCAACGACCTCGGCCTGGGTCCGGAAGCCGCCGCGCGCGCGGCCCGCCACGCCGCCTTCGACGCGCGGCTGCATGCGGGCGAGACGTTGGCGCTGGCGCACCACCGCGACGACCAGGCCGAGACCATCCTGCTGCGCCTGCTGCGCGGCGCCGGCAGCGATGGCCTGGCGGCAATGCGCGATGTCCGCTCGTTCGGCGCCGGAAAACTGTGGCGTCCGTTCCTGGACACACCACGATCGGAATTGCTCGACTACGCCAGTGCAAACGCGCTCGATTGGATCGAGGATCCGTCGAATCGCGACACCCGGCTGGACCGGAACTTCCTCCGCCACCATGTCTTGCCGTTGTTGAACGACCGCTGGCCGCACGCGACCGCGGCCCTGGCCGGCAGTGCGCGATGGCTGGACGAGGAAGCGACCCTGCTCGAAGGCGAAGCACGGCGACGCCTGGCCCAGGCGCAAGGCCCCGAGCCGAACAGTCTGCAAGTCGCCGCCCTGCTTGCAGTCGAACCGGCGTGGCGCGCGCGGGTGCTGCGGGCCTGGCGCAGCGCGCTCGGTTTCGCGCCCTGGCCGCAATCGGCCCACCCGGTCATCGATGCGCAATTGCTCGATGCCCGGCCGGATGCCCTGCCGGAATACCGCTGGCCGGGCGGCGTGCTGCGGCGTTGGCGCGACCTGCTTTACCTCGACCAGCCGCAACCGCCTTTGCCGGCGGATTGGTCCTGCGAATGGGATGGCGAAGCGCCGCTCCCATTGCCCACGGGCGACACCTTTGCCCTGGTTCCAGGAAAAGGGGTCAGATCCCTTTTCCAAGAGAAAAGGGATCTGACCCCTTTTCCGACCCCTTTTCCGTTCATCGTTCGTGCCCGTCGTGGCGGCGAGCGGATCCTGCTACCCGGGCGCACGCACACGCATAGCTTCAAGCACGTCCTGCAGGAGTCGGGCGTTCCGCCCTGGCTGCGCGCCCGTCTGCCACTGCTGTTCGCCGCGGACGGCGAATTGCTCGCCGCTGGCGACTCGGTGAAGTCCGCGCGCTTCGACGAGTATTGTCGCGTCCATGGGCTCAGGGTACATTTCGGCCCATGGTGAAAAAATCCGACGCTGCCGCGGTTTCTCCCGTCGCCGAATTCGAAAAGGCACTGGACGAACTCGAACGCCTGGTCCAGAAAATGGAAGGCGGCGACCAGAACCTGGACGATTCCCTGGCGTCGTACGAACGCGGCGTCGCCCTGTACCGGCGCTGCCAGGCGGCGCTGGAACAGGCGGAATTGCGCGTGCGCCTGCTCAGCGATCCCGGCCAGCCACAGTCGGCACAGGATTTCCGTGCCGACAAGGATTGATCCCGCGCTGACGCGCTTCGAGGCGGTGCTTGCAGCCTGCCTTCCCGGCGCGGACGCTGTCCCGGCGCGATTGCACGCGGCCATGCGCCACGCGGTGCTCGGCGGCGGGAAGCGCATCCGTCCGAACCTGGTCTTTGCGGCGGGCGCGCTCACCGGCGCTGTTCCGGAAGCTCTGGATCCAGCCGCGGTCGCGGTCGAATTGATCCACGCCTTTTCCCTGGTCCACGACGACTTGCCGGCAATGGACGACGACTCCCTGCGCCGTGGCCAACCCACGGTGCACGTCGCCTTCGACGAGGCCACGGCGATACTCGCCGGCGATGCGCTGCAAGCGCTGGCATTCCAGATGCTCGCGCGCGCGCCGTTGCCAGCCGAGGTGCGCGTCGCACTGGTCGACACGCTGGCGGAGGCGGCCGGATCCCACGGCATGTGCGGCGGCCAGCAACTGGACATGGACGCCACCGGGAAACGGGGTCAGAGTGCCTTTCCAGCGGAAAGGCAC
>JANYBA010000354.1 GCA_025360985.1 Gammaproteobacteria bacterium
CCGGACAGGAAATAGAATTCTTCGACGCGGATATTGGCCGGCAGCGCATTCCGGCGCAGCGCCTGCGCGTATTTCAATGACGGGAAGTCGGCGCCGAAATGCCGGGCCAGGAACGGTTCGAGGAAGCGTCGTTCCAATCCCTGTCCCGCTTCCGGCACGGCCAGCGACAGCGCGGTGAACAGGTGCATCGTGCGCGCCGGATCGCTGGCGACCGCGTCGTAGAGTGCGTTCAGCAACAGGTGCGGTTTGCCCAATCCCAGGGGCGCGGCGACCACGAGGCGTGGGCCGCAGCGGCGGAAGATCTCCGCGAGCGTCGCGGCGAGCGAAGTTAGTGGCGTGGCCGCCATCAAAACCGGTCCAGCGGCAGCTTCAGGTAGCGAATGCCGTTGTCCTCGGGCGCCGGCATCGCGCCGGCGCGGATATTGACCTGCACCGCCGGCAGCAGCAGGGCCGGCATCGCCAGGGTCTTGTCGCGGGCGGTGCGCACGGCGACGTAATCCTGCTCGCCGGTGCCTTCGCGGACATGGATGTTGCCCTGCTTCTCGGCGCCGATGCTGGACTCGCAAGCGACCGCCCGCCCGCCCGGGCCGTAGTCGTGGCAGACGAAGACGCGGGTGGCGTCGGGCAAGGCGTACAAGCGCTGGATCGACCGGAACAGCCGCGCGGCATCGCCACCGGGAAAATCGCAGCGGGCGGTGCCGCCATCGGGCATGAACAGGGAATCGCCGACGAACAGCGCGTCGCCGATCCGATAGCTGACGCTGTCGTTGGTGTGGCCGGGCGTGGCGATCACCGCGCAGTCGATGGCGCCGAGCGCGAAGACCTCGCCGTCGCGGAACAGGTGGTCGAACTGCGATCCGTCGACCGGGAAATCGTCGCCCAGGTTGAAGATCGGCCGGAAGGTCGCCTGCACCTCGCGGATGACCTCGCCAATGCCCAGAATTGCGGCGGGCACCTGCGCCCGCAGCCAGGCCCCGGACGACAGGTGGTCGGCATGGGCATGGGTCTCGAGTATCCAGCGCAGGCCCAGACCTTGTGCGCCGATGGCGTCGAGCACCGCCTGGATCGAGGTCGTGCCGGTGCGCCCGGACTTGGCGTCGAAGTCCAGCACCGGATCGATCACCGCGGCCGCGCCGCTGCCCGGATCGCTGACGAGGTAAGTCCAGGTGCCGCTGTCGGCATGGAAAAAAGCTTGGACGGTGGGAGCGGTCACTGGGCGCCTCCGCGACGGGGAGCAAGGGCGAAATTGATCATGCTGGCCAGGCGCGCCGCGGCTTCGCGCAGGCGGCGATCGGCGGTGGCTTGGTTGGAACGCAGGTAGGCCGGATCCAGTCGGCCCTTGCCGGGATAGAACCCGGGCGCGGCGACGATCCGGCAGGACTCCTCGGCCCATTCGACCGCCGGGCGATCGGAACGTGCGGTGCGGTCGTACGCCAGTGGCGGCATCCGGGACAGCGTCTGCGCGTAGCGGCTGGCATTGAAGTGGCGCAGGTCGAGGATGGTCGAATCCCACACCGCGTGCAGGTTTCCCGGCCTGCCTTCGATGTTGAGCTGGTAGTCGTTGCCGCCGCGGTCGTCGCCAAAGCCGGCGTGCAGGGGTTGGTGCACGTCGGCAACGAAATGCACCAGGAATTTCAGCGCCTCGGCGCGCTCGCGGTCGTTGCGCCGGCGGTCGGACAGCGCGAGGAAATTGCGATTGATCGCCGCCACCACGCACTGGCCATCCGGGCAGTCTCGGGGTGGCACGTAGTGGCAGTTGCCACGCGGGAAATTGACGTAGTGCCAGCGCTTGGTTCGTCGCGCGACGTCTGGTTGCGTATCGCGCACCTCATCGGCCCAATACGAGATCCCGGCCAGGGTCGGCTCGGGTTCGCTGGCCAGCAGGCGCGCGACTTCGACCCTGGCGTCCGGCCGAAGCTGCTGCTGCGCGAGTTCGCCGACGATCCGGTGGCCCAGTTTCCCCCAGGCCAGTCCCGGCGACGGCAGCAGGGCGAACAGGAGCAGGCAGAAAGCGGGGCGAAACAAGGGCATCAGCGGTCCCGATGGGGTGTTGCGGGGGCGGTAACAACGATAAAATAGTCGTTCTCCCGCATTCTCGCACCCTCCCAGGAGTCCTTCATGACGATCAAGGTCGCGATCAACGGCTATGGCCGCATCGGCCGCAACATCCTCCGCGCGCTGTACGAGGCCGGCCGCACGAACCAGATCCGGATCGTCGCCGTCAACGACCTGGGCAATGCCGAAACCAATGCCCACCTGACCCAGTACGACACCGCCCACGGCAAGTTCCCGGGCACGGTCTCGGCCGAGGACGGATTCCTGGTCGTCAATGGCGACCGGATTCGGGTTTGCGCCGAGCGTGACCCCGCCAAGTTGCCCTGGGCCGAGCTGGGCGTGGACGTCGTGCTCGAATGCACCGGCTTGTTCACGTCGAAGGCCAAGGCCAGCGCCCACCTCACCGCGGGCGCCAAGAAAGTGATCATTTCCGCGCCGGGCGACAAGGACGTGGACGGTACCTTTGTGCTGGGCGTCAACGAGGACAAGATCAAGGCGAGCGACACCGTCATCTCGAACGCGTCATGCACCACCAACTGCCTGGCGCCGCTGGCCAAGGTGCTGCACGAGAAGATCGGCATCGTCCACGGCCTGATGACCACCATCCATGCCTACACCAACGACCAGGTGCTGACCGACGTCTATCACTCGGACCTGCGTCGCGCGCGCAGCGCCACCATGTCGCAGATCCCGACCAAGACCGGCGCCGCCGCCGCGGTCGGCCTGGTGCTGCCGGAACTCAACGGCAAGCTGACCGGCTTCTCGATGCGCGTGCCGACCATCAACGTCTCGGTGGTCGACCTGAGCTTCGTCGCCGCCCGCGCCACCAGCAAGGACGAGATCGACGCGGTGATGAAAGAGGCCAGCGAGGGCGCGTTCAAGGGGATTGTTGGATTTAACAGCAAGCCGCTGGTGTCGGTGGACTTCAACCACGATCCGCGCAGTTCGGTCTACGACAGCACCCTGACCCAGGTCATGGGCGGCACGCTGGTGAAGGTCTGCTCGTGGTACGACAACGAGTGGGGCTTCTCCAACCGCATGCTCGACATGACGCTGGCGCTGATGGCGGCCAAGTAAGCCGCTCGCCTTCGAATGCCTGGATGATGCGAAGCCCCGGTCATTCGGGGCTTCGCCGTTTCAGGCGCGGCTGCCGGGCTTGATCTGCAACGCCCATTCCGGCCGATAGGCCCATTTCGTCCAGGCCAGCGCGAGGAAGTAGAGCGCGCCGCTGGCCAGCGCCGTCTGCGGCATGTCGATCCACAGGCCGCCACCACTCAGGCCAAGCCTGGGGATGATGTCGGCGGTAATGCCGAGCGGCGGGATCGGCAGGATCACGCCCACGAATACCGCGCCGATGTAGGCGACCACCGACAAGGCCCAGAGCGTCGTCTGGCGTTGCGCTTCGTCGGCGCGCGGCAGCGGCGCCAGCCAGACCTGGGCGAATTTCGCCGCCAGCAGCCAGAGAAAACTCAGTATCGGCCAGGAGCTCTTGAAGGCCAGGCTGAAGGCGCCGGCGAACAGCAGGTAGAACGCGCCGAAGCCAATGATCGCCATGGTCTTGCTGCCGCGCGACGCGGTTTCCGAGAGCACGGTCAGGCCGATGAAACCACCGGAATGTACTACCAGGAATTCCATCAGCATCATCAGCATCAAGGTCTTGACCACGCCATCGCCAAAATGCAACGGCGCGACCCAGGCGAACAGGTAGGCCGCCGCGGTCAGCAGGTCGGGAAGGGCGGCGGCAAAGGCGGCGAGGCGCGCCAGGATCATGGCCAGTACAGCGAGATCCCGGCGCCTGCCTGCAGGTCCGGGCTTTCGGCGGTCAGTCCGCATCGCGCGTACAGATCGAATTGCAGGCGGTCGCGATATAGCCAGGTCACGCCGCCGCCAGCGACGGAAGCGGGCATGCCGGTGCCGAAACTGCGACCGGCTTCGATATAGCCAGCGAAGTCTCCGCCGAGCGGAAATCCGAAATTCGCCGACAGCGTCCAGGTATCCGCGCCGCCGGCGTGGTCGACGTTGGCGTAGGCCGCCAGCGAACGATCGTCGCCGAGGTCGCGCGCCACCGTGGCGCCCAGCGAATACACCTGTTGGCCGTTGCTGAAGGCGGCGGCGCCGGTGTCGAAACTCACGCCGCCGAGCAGCGCCAGCGACCAATTCTTGCCGGCCACGGGCGGCGCCCACTTCAGCGAGACGCGGATGTCGCCCGCGCCGGTCAGGTGTTGCGAAGAGACGGCATCGTGCTGGTCGAGGCGGTTCCAGGGCGAACCGGAAAGCTGCAGCTCCAGCTCGTTGCCCAGGCCGATCCGGAAGTTGGTTCCTGCGCTCTGGGTGGTCGACCGGATGCCATCGCCATGGTCGCGTTCCAGGTCCGGCAAGCCCTGTTCCCAATCGAACGTGCCCGCGGGCAAGACCGAAGTCGAAAAGGAAATGCCGGGACGATCGAAAGCGGGCGCATCGGCCCAGGCGAGCGGAGCAGCGAGCAGTGCCAGGATGAACCACGAGCCCACGCGAAGCGTCATCGTCCTCACGTCACGTCATGTCACGTCGTCGGCGCCGGCGCCGGCGGCGCTGCGGCGCAGGCGGTCGAGCACGGCGACCCAGGCGATGTCGTCGGTCGGGCGTTCGACCACGATCACGTGGGCATGGCGGCCATCGAGCTCGCGAAGCGCGGCATAAAGCCCATGCGCGTAGCCAGCAGGATCGTTGGGCAGGACCATGCCTTCGCAGCCCGCCGGCAGCGGTGCCAGCGCCAGCATGACCACGCGCTTTCCGAGCGCGCCTTGTTCGCGTGCCGTGGCAATGCCCTGTGCGCGCGACAACAACTGCAGCGCGGTGCGCGGCGCGTAGTGTTTTTCCAGCATTCCGGACGCGCGCGGGCTGTCGATGGCGGCGCCTTCCGCGATCGGGCCGATCACCGCTTCGAGTTCGGCGCGGGAAATCCTGCCCGGCCGCAGGATGCGCGGCGCGCCGGCGGACAGGTCGACGATCGTGCTCTCGATGCCGACCTCGCAATCGCCGCCATCGAGCACGATCGGCACGGCGACGCCGAACTCGTCGCGCACGTGCTGCGCCGTGGTCGGGCTGACGTGGCCGAAGCGGTTGGCCGAGGGCGCGGCCAGGCCACCGCCGAAAACGCGCAGCAATTCCAATGCCACAGGATGGTCTGGGCAGCGCAGGCCGATGCTGTCCTGGCCGCCGGTCACGATCGCGGCAACGTCGTCGCGCTTCTTCAGGATCATCGTCAGCGGTCCCGGCCAGAACGCATCGGCGAGCCGGCGCGCGCTGTCGGGAATGTCCTTGGCCCACTGCGTCATCGCATCGGCGTCGGCGATATGCACGATCAACGGGTGTTCCGCCGGACGACCCTTGAGCACGAAGATGTTCCGCACCGCGTCGGCATTGCCGGCATCGGCGGCCAGTCCGTAGACCGTTTCGGTCGGCAGGCCGATCGCCTCGCCACGGCGCAGCGCCGCGATGGCGGCGTCGAGCATATTGCTGTCGAGGG
>JANYBA010000367.1 GCA_025360985.1 Gammaproteobacteria bacterium
CGTCGTCGAGCTTGAATGGCTTGATGATCGCCATGATCATTTTCATGCGATGGTCTCCCGTGGTCTGGCTATTGTGCATGAAGCGATGCGGCTCGCCAGCGCCGGGGTATTGTAGGAAAATCCCCAAGCTCACCGGCGGCGACCACTGACTGACCGGGCGAGCAGTCCGCGCTAGGCTGGTCGCGTCCAACGGAGAACGCCCATGATCGACCTCAAAGCCATCGACGACCTCGCCCGCCGCCTGAACGACCTGGTGCCGCCCGGCCTGAAGGACGCGCGCGCCGACCTCGAGCAGAACATGAAGGCCACGCTGCAGGCGGGCCTCGCCAAGCTCGACCTCGTGACTCGCGAAGAATTCGACGTGCAACGCGCCGTGTTGCTGCGCACGCGCGAGAAGCTCGATTCGCTCGAACGCGCGCTCGAGATCCTGGAAGCGCAAGCGTCGATGAACTCCGGGCCGACCGGCCCGGCCAACTGATCCGGCGCCGCGATCATGTCACTGGCGTTGGCGCATAGCCGCGCCCGGGTCGGCGTTCACGCGCCGGCGGTCCGGGTCGAGGTCTACCTGTCGGGCGGCTTGCCGGCCCTGAACATGGTCGGCTTGCCGGAAGCGGCGGTGCGCGAAAGCCGCGACCGCGTCCGCGCCGCGATCCTGTGCGCGCAATTCGAATTTCCCGCGCGCCGGATCACCGTCAACCTCGCGCCCGCCGACTTGCCGAAAGACGGCGGTCGCTTCGACCTGCCGATCGCCCTCGGCATCCTCGCCGCCAACGGCGTGATCGATCCCAATGCCCTGTCCGACATCGAGTTCATCGGCGAGCTGGCCCTGACCGGCGAATTGCGCGCGGTCGATGGCGTGCTGCCGGCGGCGCTGGCCGCCACCAACGAAGGCCGGCGCCTGATCGTGCCGCTCGGCAACGGCGCCGAGGCGGCTTTGGCCGGCAATGTCCGGGCGTTTACCGCGCGTACCCTGCTCGAAGTCGTGGCCCACCTCAATGGCGAGAAGACCTTGCCGCCGGCGATCGCCGATCGCCGCGTGACGACCGAAACGACCTATCCGGACCTGGCCGACGTGCGCGGTCAGGGCCAGGCCCGCCGCGCGCTGGAAATCGCCGCGGCGGGGAATCACCACCTGATCTTCATCGGCCCGCCGGGCGGGGGAAAAACCTTGCTGGCCGCGCGCCTGCCCGGCTTGTTGCCGCCCATGGACGAAACCGAAGCGATGGAGGCCGCGCTGGTGGCGTCGGCTTGCGGACAAGGCGTCGATCCGGGCCAATGGCGGCAACGGCGCTTTCGCGCGCCGCACCACACCGCCAGCGCCGCGGCCCTGGTCGGCGGCGGCTCGCGGCCGCGACCGGGCGAAATCTCGCTCGCGCACCACGGCGTGCTGTTCCTCGACGAGCTCGCCGAATGGAGCCGGCGCACGCTCGATGGCCTGCGCGAACCGCTGGAGTCGGGCGTCGTCACCGTGTCGCGGGCCGCGCGCGCCGAGGAATTCCCGGCCCGGTTCCAGTTGGTCGCGGCGATGAATCCCTGCCCCTGCGGCTGGGCCGGCGATCCTTCCGGTCGTTGTCGTTGTCCGAGCGAAGTCGTGGCCCGTTATCGCGCGCGCCTGTCCGGCCCGCTGCTCGATCGCATCGACCTGCACGTCGCGGTGCCGCGCCTGGCCGCGCACGAGATCCGCATCGATGCGCCGCCGGGCGAATCCACCGCCGTGGTCCGTGCGCGCGTGCTGGCGGCGCGCGAACGCCAGCAGCAACGCGCCGGCAAGACCAACGCCCGGCTCAGCCAGGCCGAAGCCGGGCGCGACTGCGCGCTGGAAGCGCGCGACGGCAACCTGCTCGAGCAGGCGATGCAATCCCTGCAATTTTCGGCGCGCGCCGCGCACCGCATCCTGCGGGTGGCGCGCACCATCGCCGACCTCGCAGGCTGCGAGCGGATCGCCACCGCGCACTTGCGCGAAGCCATCGCTTATCGCCAGCTCGACCGCGGCGTGTTTCGCGCCGCCGCCTGACGCGCTCAGCGCACGGCTTTGCCCAGCGGATCGAACTCAATCGTGGTCGTGTCGGCAGCGCGGCGACCAAGGCCGCAAACGGCGATCGCGCCGGTCGAGAGGCCGTCGAGTTCGAACAGGCGTTCGGCGCAGGCATCGTTGATCGCGGCGGTGACGAAGGCGCCGAGGCCGAGCTCGGTCGCCGCGAGCTGGAAGTTTTGCGACAGGTGCCCGGCATCGAGCTGGACCACGCGCCAGGCCTTTGCGTGCCGGCAATATTTCCAGAAATTGCGCTGGAAGCGCGCCGCCATCAGCACCAGCACCGGCGCGTCGGCAAACCAGACTTGTCCGGCGACGAGTTCGCTGGCCATGGGCGCGAGCGCTTCGGCGTCGAGTCCTTGCATCGGCTCCAGCGCGTGGGCAACGCACTGGTAGTGGTAGAGGCCCGGCGGCAAGCCCTCTACACGCTGCGCCAGCACGAAAGCCTCGATCGGATGCAGGCCACCACCGGACGGGCTGTTCTTCTTCAAGGCCACCGCTTGCGGCGCCAGGGTCTGCGCGGCCTGCGCGCCAAACACCCGGTGCAGCACGGTCGCCAGATCCTGGAGCGGCAATGCCCCGGGGGCGAAATTCCGGCAAGTGGTGCGCGCCTGCAGCAGCTGGTCGAAGGCGCTGGCGGTGGCCGTCGGCAAGGACTGCCAGCTCGACCGCGGGCGCAGCTCGACGGTTTCCGAGGGCGGCGCGCCCTGCGTCGCCATCAATTCCTGCCAACGCTCGCCGCCAAGTCGCGGTGGGTCGGCCGCCACATCGACGCCCTGCCAACGGCCGAAAATTTGCGCCAGCGCCGCCGGCCCCCACCAATCGACTTCGCCGAGCGCACGTTCGCGTTCGCGCAGGTCGGCGTGCCCGGCATGATCGCCGATCAACAGGCCGGCCGCGACCAGCCGGTCGATCCGTTCCCACCCGAATTCCGCCGACAACTCGGCGTGCGAACGGGCCTGGCCCGGCGTGACCGCCGAGAACACGGCGACATCGCTGTCTTCAAGCACGACTTCGGACTCGAGGTGCGGCGCGAGCGCCAGCCATTCGTCACGCCGGACCACGCCGCTGCCGCCACCGAGCAGGTCGTCGAGGCGAAACTCCGGGCGCTCGCGGCATTGCAGGAACAACAGCGTCGGTCGACGAAGCAGCATCGTTCACGCCAAGACGGGGCGGGCGCTCGATCTTGCCACAGGGCGGCGTACGGGTTGCGGAGCACGGGCGCAGCCGTTAGCCTGAACCGGCCTCGACCCGGGGCCCCTGGAGGACGTGATGGCCAGCAATTTCCCACCGGATATCGCCGACAAACTGCTCGACAAACTCGCCAGCGACGATGCCTTTCGCGCCGCCTTCGACCACAATCCGCGCGCGGCGCTCAAGCAACTCGGCTACGAAACGCCAGCCGCCGACCGCGATGTCCGCGGCGTCGACGCTGTGATGTGCCTGTACAGCCCGAAGCCGCTGCCCAGCAAGGAAGTGTTTCGCGCGGCCCGCGCCGAATTCCACCGGCAAATGACCGCGGCCGGTCCGGTCTTCAATATCTTCGCGCTCTAACGCAGCGCGCGTTCGACCGCCGACACGCGCCGGGCGACGAACACCAGGTCGCCGGCGCCCGGCCACTGGCCCTTGAAGGCATCGAGGTTCTTGCGGGCCTGCGCCGGCTGGCCTTGCTGCGCCTGGATTTCGGCGGCATCGAGCAGGGCCAGGTTGCTCTCGACGATGTTCAACGGCGACCACATGTCATCGCTGTTGAATTCGCCGTAGGCGCGGCCGCGTTCGCGCGCCAGCCACTCGGCTTGCGCCAGCGCCGCCGCCGGGTCGCCGGCCGCGAGCAGCGCACGCAGCAACACCGCGTGGCTGAAATACAGTTCGCTGCCGTCGCTGCCGGCCACCAGCAATTCGACCGCTCGCCGCGGTTGCCGCGCGACCAGGGCCAACTCGGCTTCGACCATCCTCGCCATGCTGATGGCCGAAGCGTCGCCGCCGGCACGCGCCAGCGGGCTGGCCGTGGCCAGCGCCGCCCTGGCCGTTTGTGCGTCGCCGTTGCGCGCCGCCAGCCAGGCTCCCGCCAACAGGGGAAATACCGCCGTGTCGCGCGCCATGGGATCGGTTGACGCGATCCGCCGCGATTGTTCGGCGACATAGTCCTGCCATTGGCCTGCACGCAGGCGACCGAGGTAGCCCAGCAACGCCAACTGCGATCCCTGCAGGGCGGCCACGCGCTCCTGGGAATCGGATCCTGCCGCTTTTTCAAGCTGCGCCAACGCCGACAAAGCCTCGCTCCAGCGTCCCTGGTCGAGCAGGAACACCGGATCGTCCAGGTGCAGGCGCAGGTTGAAGTCGCCGGCCAATCCGTTCTGCGTCTGCGTGGCCAGGGCATGCTCGGCCGACGCGAAGTCGCGCTCGGCGGCGTAGGTCTCGGCGAATTCCAGTTTCTCGCCGGCCACGCCGAGCGCCTCGCTCTGCTGGAACGCGGCGCGCGCCTCCTCGTAGCGATTGAGCGCCAGCAGGATGGCGCCCTGCAGGTAGTAGGCGTTGCCGTATTTCGGGTTCTTGGGTGTCAGCGCCGGCGCCAGGAATGCGAGGGCGTCGCGGTAGGCGTGATTGCCAAGGGCGGTGAGCGAGTAGCCGTAATAGGCCGGGAAAGCGTCGGGATACAGCGAGGCCCACAACTTGTACTTGGTCAACAGTTCCGGGACCGGGCCGAACCGGGCGATGAAAGTGTCCAGCGCCAGCGTCTCGCGCTGGCTCAGGCGCTTGCCGTTGGCGCGAGCCGCCAAGGCCAGGCGCCGGGATTCGGCGGCCTCGCCGTTCAATCCCCGGATCCGCGCCATGCCCAGTTGCGCCATGGCGAAGGCGGGATCGAGCTCGAGCGCTTTCTGGTAGAGCGCGAGCGCCTCGGCGTCGCGACTCCCGGCATGGGCGGTTTCGGCCAGCGAGTAGGCGCGCAGGGCGTCGAGGTTGCCGGTGGTCACCAGCGCCAGCGGCTCGCCGGAGGCCTTGATCGCCGGCAAGGATTCGCCCAGGCGCTCGCGCAGTCGTTCGTTGACGGCGTCGAGCGAAGCCAGCACGGAGTCCGCGCCGCGTCCTTCCGCCGACTCGGCGAAGACCGTGGTCTGGCTGTTCGGATCGACGACTTCCAGGCTGACCCGCAAGCGACCGCCGACCTCGGCGACGGTCGGCAGCAGCAGGGCGCGGGCGCCTTCGCGCAGGGCGATTTCGCTGCCGATGGCGCGATCGATCACGGTGCGTTCGCCGCGGCCCATGCGTTCGAGGGTCGCGCGCAACTTGAGGTCGGAGACGACGTTTACGAAACGCGATTGCTCCAGGTCCAGGCGCAGGGCGGTTTCGACTGAATCCTCGAAGCGCGGGTCGTCGGTGAAGTTGCTGACGTCGCCGAGCACGACCCAGTCGCGGGAATGGAAGGCCAGCGCCGGCGGGCTGCGCAGGGCGCCGAACAGATAGAAGCCGCCAATCCCGAGCACGACCAGCAACTCCGCCGCCAGCACCGGTGGTCGTTTCCAGATCGGCAATTCCCGCCAGGCCTTGGCGCCGGACGGCGGCACCGCCATCGGCGCCTGGTCGGATTCGCCGACCTCGTGCACCAGCATCGCCGCCGGCACGCCCTTGAAACGGTAGCGGCCATGGACCAGCCAACGCAGTCGGTCGGCGCGTTCGCCCAGTTCCGACTGTGCGCGCTGCGCGAGGGTCTGCGCCATGCTGGTCAACAGGATCTGGCCCGGCAAGGCCAGCATCATCAGTCGCGCCGCCACCGGCTTGGCCAGGCCTTCGACCTCCAGTGGCTTGGCGCCGGCGGCCACGGCCAGTGCCGAGTTGGTCCAGGTCATCACCTCGCCGACGTGGATGCCGATGCGCGCGCGGATCGGAAAGCCTTCCTCGCGTTCGACAACACGCAACAACTGTTGGTAGCGCAGCGCGAAATCTACCGCTTGCACCGGCCGTTCAAACAACACCAGCAGGCCGTCGGATTTGTCGATCAAGCGACCGCCAGTGAATTCGATCAGGTCGCGGATCCGCAGGTCGAGCTTCTGCAGGAATTGCGCCGCCGCCGCATCGCCCAAGCGCTCGACCAGCGCCGTGGAGTCGGCGAGGTCGGCCAGCAGCACCGCCCGTAATAGCGGGGTCAGTGCCCGGCCAGCGGGATCAGTGCTGGGAGGGGCCATGGGCGAGCACCGGCGTCGGGAGCGACTCTTGCCCGAGAGAACGCGGTCGGCAGGGCGGACCGGCCAGCCGGACCCGGTTCAGAGCGCCAGCCGCCAACGATCGCCGCCGGCGCGCTTGGCCTCGTAAAGCGCCGCATCGGCCTGGCTATACCATGTCGACCAACCGCCCGGGTCGCTGCAGAAGGTGCCACCGACGCTGACCGTCAGCTGCTTGTTGAGCAGGCTCGGCAAGCGCATGGAACGAACCGCCTCGATCAGGCCGAGGGCCCGGTTGGCGAGGTCGCCTTCGTCGACCACGCGCAGCACCAGGGCGAATTCGTCGCCGCCCAGGCGGCAAGGCAGGTCCATCGGTCCGGCGTGGCGACGCAATTCGTCGGCGACCGCGCGCAACGCCGAATCGCCGACGAGGTGGCCGCTGATGTCGTTGATGCGCTTGAAGGCGTCGATGTCCACCAGCAACACCGCCAGTTGTTCGCCGGCCAGCGGGTAACGGGACAATTCGTCGAGGAAGCGATACAGCCCGCGGCGATTGGCCAAGCCGGTGAGATCGTCGGAGCGCACAAGTTGCTGGGCGACGGACAACTCGCTGCGCGTCTGGCGCAGGCTGTCGAGCGTCTGCATCAGGTCTTCGTTGCGGCGCTTGAGGCTGAGCACGAGCTGGTGTTCGCCGGCGACCAGGTAGGCGAAGCTGCGCTGCATGAACTGGGCGACGATCACCGGCTCGCTCGTCAGCAGCGACTGGAACGCCGGCCGGGTGATTTCGTAGAGGGCTCCGGCGGTCTCCACGACCGCGCTGGCATAGCGCCGGTGCTGGCCGATGAAGACCGACAACTCGCCGAAATACTGGCCGGGGCCGAGCACCTTGTCGCTTTGTCCGTCCTCGAAACTCAGGCGGACTTCACCGGTATCGATCAGGTACAGGCTTTGGCCAGCATCGCCGCGCCGGAACAGATGCTCGCCGGGAAGCGTCGCCTTGACGACGCCGACGCCGACCAGCATGTCGCGCTCGGCGGGCGTCAATCCGGTCGGCGAACGCGCCGCCGCGTCGCTGATCGATTCGCTGTTTCGATAGGTGTCGGCAGCTGGCACGGCGATCGGGGGCTCGGGCGGGGATTCGAGTCTACACCGGCCAATTGGCCGGTGTCCGGGACCGCCGTGACCGGCTTGGCAGATCAGGCGGCGCGTACCTCGGTTCCGTGAAACTGTTCCTCTTCCGTCGAACCCTTCAAGGCCGTCGTCGAGGACTGGCCGTTCTGGATGGCCTGGGTCACCGCGTCGAAATAGCCGGTGCCGACCTCGCGCTGGTGCTTGACCGCGGTGAAGCCGCGGTCGGCGGCGGCGAACTCGGATTCCTGCAGTTCAACGAAAGCGCTCATCTGCCGGCGCGCGTAACCGTGCGCCAGGTTGAACATCGAGTAGTTGAGCGCGTGGAAACCGGCCAGGGTAATGAACTGGAACTTGTAGCCCATCGCCGCCAGTTCGACCTGGAAGCGGGCGATGGTGGCGTCGTCGAGGTTCTTCTTCCAGTTGAAACTCGGCGAGCAGTTGTAGGCCAGCATCTTGCCCGGGAATTTCGCGTGGATGGCCTCGGCGAACTTGCGCGCGAAGGCGAGGTCCGGCTTGCCGGTCTCGCACCAGACCAGGTCCGCGTACGGCGCGTAGGCCAGGCCGCGCGAGATCGCCTGGTCGATGCCGGCGCGGGTCTTGTAGAAACCCTCGACGGTGCGCTCGCCGGTGCAGAATGGCCGGTCATTCGGATCGATGTCGGACGTGAGCAGGTCGGCCGCTTCGGCGTCGGTGCGCGCCACCAGCAGGGTCGGCACGCCGCAGACATCCGCGGCCAGGCGCGCGGCGGCGAGCTTCTCGACGGCTTCGCGGGTCGGCACCAGCACTTTGCCGCCCATGTGTCCGCATTTCTTGACGCTGGCGAGCTGGTCTTCGAAATGCACGCCGGCGGCGCCGGCTTCGATCATCGCCTTCATCAGTTCGAAGGCATTGAGCACGCCGCCGAAGCCGGCTTCGGCATCGGCGACGATCGGCTGAAGGAAATCGACGTCGCCGCCGCCTTCGGCCTGTTGGATCTGATCGGCGCGCAGCAAGGTGTTGTTGATGCGCTTGACCACTTGCGGCACCGAGTTGGCCGGGTACAGCGACTGGTCCGGATACATTTCGCCGGCGACGTTGGCGTCGGCGGCCACCTGCCAGCCGGAAAGATAGATCGCCTTCAGGCCGGCCTTGACCTGCTGCATCGCCTGGTTGCCGGTGAGCGCGCCCAGCGCGTTGACAAAGGCTTGGTCCCGCAGCGAGACCCACAACTTCTCGGCACCCAACCGGGCCAGCGAATGCTCGATGGCGACGGTGCCGCGCAGGCGTACCACGTCCTCGGCGCTGAAGGGTCGGGCGATGCCGGCCCAGCGCGGGTTTTGTTCCCAGTCGAGGCGCAGCTGTTCGGCGGAAAGCATCTGGGTGGTCATGTTCGTATCCTCGGGTCAGGGAAGCTGGTTTAAGCAAGCTCGTTCAAGCAAGCTCGTGGTAAGCGGACAGCGTCAGGAAATCGGCGAGTTCGTCGGCGCGGGTCAGTCGGTCGAGCAAGGCGATGGCGGCGTCGAGGCGATCGGCGCCCGGTAGCTTCATGCGGTCGGCGAGCTTGGCGGGCAGCGCCTGCAAGGCGCGGTCGAACAGCGCGAAATCGATCGGCGCGCCGTCGTCCAGGAACAGATCACCGTGGTGGAGCCATTGCCAGAGTTGGCTGCGGGAAATCTCCGCGGTTGCGGCGTCTTCCATCAACCAATGGATCGGCACGCAGCCCTGGCCGTCCAGCCAGGCGGCGAGGTAGCGCACGCAGACCTCGACATTGCCGTCGAATCCGGCACGGGTGATGGTGCCGGCGCTCGGCGTGATGAGGATGTCCCGGCTCGCCTGCACGTCTTCGCGCAGGACACCGAGCTGGTTCGGCCCGGGCATGCCGGCGTCGAAGATTTCGCGCGCGATCGGGATCAGCGCCGGATGCGCGACCCAGGTGCCGTCGTGGCCGGCGCCGACCTCGCGGCGCTTGTCGGCGCGCACGCGCTCGAGCGCGCGCTCGTTGGCTTCGGCGTCGCCGCTGATCGGGATCTGCGCCGCCATGCCGCCCATGGCATGCGCGCCGCGCCGGTGGCAGGTCTTCACCAGCAATTCCGAATACGCCTTGAGGAAGGGCTGCGTCATCGTCACCTGGCCGCGCTCGGGCAGGACTTTGTCGCGATGCTTCCGGAACGTCTTGAGATAGGAAAAAATGTAGTCCCAGCGCCCGCAGTTGAGCCCGGCAATGCGACCGCGCAGCGCGTGCAGGATTTCGTCCATTTCGAACGCCGCCGGCAACGTCTCGATCAGCACGGTCACTTTCATCGTGCCGATCGGAAGGCCAAGGCGGACCTCGAGGAAGGCCAGCACCTCGTCCCAGAGCACGGCTTCTTCCATGCGCTCGAGCTTGGGCAGGTAGAAGTACGGGCCGCGATCCTTCGCGTGCAGCGCCACCGCGTTGTGGAAGGCGAACAGGCCCAAGTCGAACAGAGATCCGGACATCGCGGCGCCATCGACGCGCACGTGCTTTTCGTCGAGGTGCCAGCCGCGCGGCCGCACCATCAATACGGTCCTGGCGTCGGGCTTGAGCGTGTAGTGCTTGCTGCCGTCGGGCGCCATCCAGTCGAGCGTGCCAGCCACGGCCTTGCGCAGCGCGCGCTGGCCGGTGAGCAGGTTGTCCCAGGTTGGCGCGGTCGAATCCTCGAAGTCGGCCATGTAGCAATTCGCGCCGGAGTTGAGCGCGTTGATCACCATCTTCGGATCGGTCGGCCCGGTGATCTCGACGCGACGATCGCGCAGGGCAGCGGGGATCTCGGCGATCCGCCAGTCACCTTCGCGGATCGCGCGGGTGTCGTCGCGGAAGTCGGGGAGCTCGCCGGCATCGAACCGAGCCTGTCGCGCGCGGCGCGCCGCCAGCCGCGCCTGCCGGACGGGCTCGAAGCGACGATGCAGCTCGGCGAGCAGGCCGAGGGCGGCCGGCGGCAGGAGTTCGTCCTGGCCTGGGAATCGCGGTGCCCGCAATTCGAGGTCGCTGGCGGGATCGGCAGGCACGGACTGGGCGGTCAAGGTCATGGCCCGACCATAGGCTTAAGGCCTGTCTTTGACAAAACAAATATTTGAATGAATTTGATTAACATATGTTATAACTAGCCTAATCAATCGCTTGGCCTAGAGCCTTCGACCTAATTCGACATGCCCTCGAAAACGGCTCCCCAGCGCTTCTACTACAAGAGCGATCGGCTCAAGCCGCTGCGGGCCTTTTGCCAGGCGGCGCGCCTGGGCTCGGTGTCCCGGGCCGCCGAGGCCCTGTTCCTGAGCCAGCCGGCGGTGACCCTGCAGCTGCAGGCCTTGGAACGGGACCTGGGCACGCGTTTGTTCGAGCGGATCGGTAGACGCCTGAGCCTGACCCGGGAAGGCGCCGCCCTGTACGAACTTGCACGGCCGCTGGTCGAGGGCATCGACGGCCTGGAAGGCGAGTTCCGCAGCCGGCTCAAGGGCCTGCAGGGCGGCGAATTGCACGTCGCCGCTGGCAGCTCGACCATCCTCTACCTGCTACCGCCGCTGGTGCAGGCCTTCAAGGCCGCCCACCCGGAGGTGCAACTGGTACTGCACAACGTCACCGGCCAGGACGGCCTCGGCTTGCTGCGTTCGGACGCCGTCGACCTCGCCGTCGGTTCGATGCTCGAGGTGCCTTCGGACCTGAGTTATGCCCCGGTCTATTCCTTCGACCCGATGCTGATCATGGCCAAGGGCCACCCGCTGGCGGCGAAAAATCCCTTGCGCCTGGAAGATCTTTCGCCGCACGGATTGATCCTGCCGCCCAAGCGCCTGACCACGTGGCGCCTGGTCGACCTGGTGTTCCAGCAACGACGCGTGCCCTATACGGTCGCGCTGGAAGTCGGCGGCTGGGAAGTGATCAAGCAATACGTGGCCATGGGCCTGGGCATCTCCATCGTCACCGGCATCTGCCTGACCGATGCCGACCGCGGCAAGCTCGACGCGCGCAATCTGCGCGAATACTTTCCACCGCGCAGTTATGGCGTGGTGGTGCGCAAGGGCAAGTTCCTGTCGCCGCAGGCGCGCGCCTTCGCCGACCTCGTCAAGCCCGGCGTGTTCGAGCGCAGCGACTATTTCGAGTCCGGTCATTCCGACCGCTGACCGCTAGACGCCGCGATTGCGCCCCTGGTACGGCGCAAACAGCGCGCGGATGCGCGCGGTGTCGGCGGCGAAGTCGTCACCGAGTTCGACCAGCGGACCGACGCCGAAGGTGTGGTTGGGGTAATGGAACCAGACGCAGCACACCGGCACGCCGGCGCGCTTGGCGATCCGCCAGTAGCCGGGCTTCCATTTCTCGACCTTGCGGCGCGTGCCCTCGGGCGAGAGCGCGAACCACATGCGTTCGCTGCTGCGCATCCGCTCGACGACCTGTTCGACAACGCCACCGGGCGCGCTGCGATTGACCGGCATGCCGCCGAACTTGCGCAGCAGCCAGCCGAGCGGCCCCCGGAACAACTCCGCCTTGCCCATGAACACCACTTCGACGCCCATCGCGACCTTGGCGGCGATGCCCCAGACCACGTCCCAGCCGGAAGAATGTGGCGCGGCGATCACCACCATCTTGGGAAGGTCGGGCCAGTCACCGACGATAGTCCACCCGCCCAGTCGCAATACCATGCGGCCGATCCAGCGGGTCAAGGCGTTGCCGCCGCTCCGGGGCGCGTTCGGAGGCAGGCCCGGCACGCGATTCCGCGGCCGATCGTTCACGCGTCGTGGCCCCACTGCTTGCCGCGCCGCTGCTTGACCACCGCTCGCACCTTCTTGCCGGTCAGGCGGCGTTCCTTCGAGGCCCGCGTCGGCCGCGTGGCGATGCGCGGCTTGGGCGGCACCAGCACCGACTGGATCATCGCCGCGAGTCGTTCGCGCGCGTCCTCGCGGTTGCGCTCCTGGGTGCGGAAACGCTGCGCGCTGATGACGATCACGCCGGCGTCGGTAATCCGGCGGTCGCGCCGCGCCAGCAGGCGCTGGCGCAGGGGCTCGCTCAAGGAAGGCGAATTGGCGGCGTCGAAGCGCAGCTCGACCGCGGTCGCGACCTTGTTGACGTTCTGCCCGCCCGGGCCGGTCGAACGCACGAAGCGCTCGACCAGTTCGTCGTCGGGGATGGCGATGTCGGCACGGATGGCGAGCATGGGCGAGTTCAAGGACGCGTACTGGCATCTTAGCAAGGCGGGCAGGTACCCTAGCGGCTCAAAACAGGGGATCACCGATGAAAAACATGATTGCCGCCGCCGCGCTGGCCGGCGCGCTGTGGGCCGGCCCGGCGCTGGCGCAGGCCGATGCCAATGCCGACGGCCAACGCGCCGCGATGTTGAATGCGCTGCGCTACCAGGACGGGGAAATCGCCCTGTCCGATGCCAACGCCCACTTGAACGTGCGGCCCGGGTTCCGCTTCCTCGGCCATGACGATTCGCGCAAGGTGCTGGAGCAACTCTGGGGCAATCCGCCGGACGACAGCGTGCTCGGCATGCTGGTTCCGGACGACGCCGGCCTTGGCAGCGAGCACAGCTGGGCGGTGGTGCTCACCTATAGCGACGGGGACGGCCACGTTCCCGACGAGGACGCCGCCAAGATCGACTACGACGATTTGCTCAAGTCCATGAAAACGGACATCCACGACAGCAACGAGGAGCGCAAGAAAGCCGGATACAAAGGCATCGAACTGGTCGGCTGGGCGCAAGCGCCGCGTTACGACGCCACCGGCAAGCGCCTGTACTGGGCCAAGGAGCTGGCGTTCGAGGGCGAAGACGTCCATACCCTCAACTACGACATCCGCGTGCTCAATCGCGAAGGCTTCCTGAGCATGAACGCGATCGCCGACATCGCCGACAAGCAGCGCGTGATCGCAGGCATGGAGCAGGTCTTGCCGATGGCCGAATTCGATTCCGGCCACCGCTATGCCGACTACAAGCCCGGCTCGGACAAGCTCGCCGCGTACGGGCTGGCGGCGTTGGTCGGCGGCGGCATCGCCGCCAAGACCGGCCTGCTGGCGAAGCTGGGCCTGATGTTGCTGGCACTCAAGAAATTCGTCGTATTGATCGTGCTCGGCATCGGCGCCTTCTTCAAGAAAATCTTCGGCAAGAAGGGCGGCACGGTCCAGTAAGACCCGGTCGATCAGATCGGCAGGATCAGATCGACGCCGGCAAGCCGAAGAAGCGCCGCGCCGTCGCCGTGGTCGTCGCGGCGGTGATCGCAGCCGGCTCGCCGCGATCGCGCGCCAGTTCCTCGACGATGTGGCGCAGGTGCATCGGCTCGTTGCGCCGGTGCGACGGCGCCGGCTTGACGGTACGCGGCAACAGGTAGGGAGCGTCGGTCTCGACCATCAGGCGGTCGGCCGGGATGTCCTTGACGAATTCGCGCAGGTGCTGGCCGCGGCGTTCGTCGCAGAGCCAGCCGGTGATGCCGATGAAAAAGCCGGCGTCGAGGCATTCGAAGCACTCCTCGCGGGTGCCGGTGAAGCAGTGCACGACGGCCGGGCCGATCCGCGCACGGAAGTCCTTCAAGATCGCGAGGAAATCGCCGTGGGCATCGCGCTGGTGCAGGAACAGGGGCTTGTCCGTGTCGACGGCGATCTGCAGTTGCCGCTCGAAGGCGCGGCGCTGCGCCAGCCGCGGCGACAGGTCGCGGAAATAATCGAGCCCACATTCGCCGACCGCGACGACCTCCGGCGCACGATGCAATTCGCGCAGCTCGGCGTCGGTGTCGTCGGTGTATTCGATCGCGTGGTGCGGATGCACGCCGGCGGTGGCGAACAGTCGACCCGGATGCGCGCGCGCGATGGCCAGCGCCTGCCGGGAGCCTTCGCGGCTGGCGCCGGTCACCACGATCTGGGCGACGCCGGCCGCGCGGGCGCGCGCCAGCACGGCATCAAGATCGTGCGCAAAACTTTCGTGACCGAGGTTGGCGCCGATGTCGAGCAATTCCATGCGCGAATTCTAGCCGAGCCGCCGAACCATTAGACTGCGCCCGTGGCCATTCCCGACTTTCCGATCACGCCGCTGTTGCCGCAGGTCCTGGCGTCGCTGGCGACGCATCCACGATTGGTGCTGGAAGCGCCACCCGGCGCCGGCAAGACCACCCAGGTGCCATTGGCGCTGCTGTCGGCGCCCTGGCGCGGCGACGGCCGAATCCTGGTGCTGGAACCGCGCCGGGTCGCAGCGCGCGCCGCCGCCGGGTTCATGGCGCGCCAGCTGGGCGAGGACCTTGGCGATACCGTCGGTTACCGGATCCGCTTCGAGAACAAGGTGTCGGCTCGCACGCGCGTCGAGGTCGTCACCGAAGGCATCCTGACCCGCATGATCCAGGACGATCCGATGCTGGAGGGCGTCGCTGCGATCGTCTTCGACGAATTCCACGAGCGGCACCTGGCCGGCGATCTCGGCCTGGCGCTCGCGCTCGATGTCCAGCAACTGCGCCCGGAACTGCGCCTGCTGGTGATGTCGGCCACGCTCGACGGCGTGGCGCTGGCGCATTTCCCGGCGCGGCGCGACGAAGCCCTGCTGTTCCAGCTCAAGCGCTGCGTGCTGGCGGCCATCGAACAGCATCCCGGCGATGTGCTGGTGTTCCTGCCCGGCCAGCGCGAGATCGCCGAACTGCAACGGCTCTTGAGCCCCTCTCCCCCCGGGAGAGGGG
>JANYBA010000011.1 GCA_025360985.1 Gammaproteobacteria bacterium
GGAACCTTCCAGACCGTCTACCTGGAAGATGCCCAGGGCCGGCGCACGGGTCCGACGAAGTACCAGATCTACGAGATGTACCAGGACTGGCAACAGGCCGTGTCCTGGCGGCGCGACCCCGGCGACAACGAGGACCATGTCTCGCGCGAAGAGAGCCGCTGGAGCGACAACGGCCGGGATTTCCTCGGCATGTTCAACCTGCCGCGGCCCGACGAGGGCATCTGGAGGCGCATGGGATTCAACAATGCGACCCGCGGCATCAAGGGCCTGGGCGTGGACTTCGCCGATCCGATGCACGTGCTGGCCGTCGGTCCGGCGGCGACCTCGCTGGTCGTCCATGTTTCGCGACCGCGCGAGGACCCGGTGACCACCACGCCCTTCATCTTCAAGATCGTGGCGATGCCGGACGGAAAACTGATGTTCCAGCCAATGCAACGGACGCTGGCGCAGGACCGCTGCCGCGACAACTGATCAGCCGGCGGAGTCGCTCGCGTACTTCGCCGGCGCCGGGTTCAGGTGCCCGCAGCGCTCGCAGGTGCGGCGCTGCGTGGACCGGTAGAACATATCGAACACGGCCGGGAATTGCGTTTCGATGTTCTCGAGCGTGAAAAACTGTTCGTACAGCTTGTGGTTGCAGTGTTCGCAAAACCACATCAGCCCGTCCTGTTCATGGGCAAGTCGCTTGCGTTCGATCACGAGGCCGATGCCGCCGGCCATGCGCTGCGGCGAATGCGGCACGCGCGCCGGCAGGTAGAACATCTCGCCGGCCCGAATGGGGATTTCCCGGGCCTGACCATTCTCCTGCACTTTCAGCAACATCTCACCCTCGAGTTGGTAGAAGAATTCCGGGCCTTCGTCCCAGTGGTAGTCGGTGCGGGCGTTCGGGCCGCCGACGATCATGACGATGAAATCGCCGTCGACGATGCACTTGTTGCCGACCGGCGGCTTGAGCAGGTGCCGGCGTTCGTCGATCCAGGCCTGCAGGTTGAAGGCGGGCGTCAGCATGTCAGTGATTTTCCCCCTCTCCCGCTGGCGGGAGAGGGTTGGGGTGAGGGTGGTTGATAACGGCGATGCACTTGAGTTCGATCGCGATCGGCGTCGGCAGGGCGGTGATGCCCAGCGTGGTTCGGCACGGCGCCCGGTCGGCGTCCGGGAAGTATTCCGCCCAGACGGCGTTGTAGGCCTTGAAATCGCCAGCCATGTCGGTGAGGTAGACCGTGACGTCGACGAGGTCCTGCCAGCGCGCGCCGCTCGCCTCGAGCACCGCTTTCACGTTGGCGAACACGGAATGGCATTGGCCGACGATCTCGCTGGGGATGGAATTGTCGGCGGCGTTGCGCGGCCCGATGCCGGACAGGAACAACAGGTTCCCGACCCGCCGGGCGTGCGGGTAATGGCCGACGGCCCGCGGCGCGGAATCGGTGCGGATCACCTCGCTCATCGCGGCTCCGGGCGGCTGGCGATTCGATCCAGGGCTTCGGCGTAGGCAGGCGTCAAATCCGCGCGCGCCGAAACATCCATGCCCAGCTGGCGCACCCGACCGTCGAGCAGGCTGTAGACCCAGCCGTGCACCGACAAGGCCTGGCCGCGCGACCAGGCATCCTCGACCATCGTCGTCTGGCAGACGTTGAGCACCTGCTCGATGACATTGAGCTCGCACAGACGCGCGTGCTTGAGCGATTCCAGTTCGACGCCGTCGAGCAAGGCGGCGTGTTTCTGGGCGACGTCGCCGACGTGGCGCAACCAATTGTCGGCGAGGCCGACGCGGGCGCCGGTCAGGCTGGCGTGCACGCCGCTGCAACCGTAGTGGCCGACGACGAGGATGTGCTCGACCTTGAGCAGGTCGACCGCGAACTGGATCGTGCTCAGGCAATTCAGGTCGGTATGCACGACCAGGTTGGCGATATTGCGGTGGACGAACACCTCGCCCGGTGCCAGGCCGGTGATCTGGTTGGCCGGCACCCGAGAATCCGAGCAGCCGATCCACAGGTACTTCGGCGCCTGTTGGGTCGACAGCCGCTTGAAGAAGCCCGGGTCTTCGCGGCGAACTTGCTCCGCCCAGGCTTTGTTGCGTTCCAGCAGATCGTTGATCGAGGTCATGGCTCAGGGTCCGAGGGCGACGGTGACGTTCTTGGTATCGGTGAAAAAACGCATCGCTTCCCAGCCGCCTTCGCGGCCGAGGCCGGATTGCTTGACGCCACCGAAGGGCGTGCGCAGGTCGCGCTGCATCCAGGTATTGATCCAGACTACGCCGGAATCCAGGCGTTCCGCGAGGCGGTGGGCGCGACCGATATCGCGGGTCCAGACGCTGGCAGCCAATCCGTAGGGCGTAGCGTTGGCCAAGGCGAGCGCATCGGCTTCGCTGTCGAAAGCCTGCAGTGTGACTACCGGCCCGAAGACTTCCTCGGTATTGGTGCGGCAGGCCGGGCCCAGGCCCTCGATCACGGTCGGGGCGATGTACCAGCCGCCGGCGGCGTCGCCTTCGATCTGCAAGGCACCGCCGCCGCAGAGGACGCTACCGCCTTCCTGGCGCGCCAGCGCGATGCAGCCCAGCACCTTTTCGAACTGCGCCTTCGACACCACCGGACCGAGGTCGGTGGCTGGATCGCCCGGTGGGCCCACGTGCAAGGTCTTGGCGCGCGCGACGAAAGCATCGCGGAATTCGTCGTAGTAGGAACGCTCGACCAGGATCCGCGAGCCGCACAGGCAGATCTGGCCCGAATTCTGGAAGGCGGAGCGGACGATAGTTTCGAGCAGCCCTTCGCGGGGCGCATCGGCGAACACCAGGGTCGGATTCTTGCCGCCGAGTTCGAGCGAGACCTTTTTGAGCGAACGCGCGCAGCTCTCCGCCAGGCGCAGGCCGACCGCGGTACTGCCGGTGAAGGTGATCGCCTTGACGTCGGGATGGTCGACCAGCGCTTGCCCGGCGCTCGGTCCGCGGCCTTGCACGATATTGAGCACGCCGGCGGGGAAACCAATGGCGCGCGCCACTTCGCCGAACATCCAGGCCGTCACCGGCGTGACTTCCGAAGGCTTTCCGACGACGCAATTGCCGGCAGCGAGCGCCGGCGCGATCTTCCAGGTGAACAGGTAGAGCGGAAGGTTCCACGGCGAGATGCAGCCAACCACTCCCAGAGGCTGCCGCAAGGTGTAATGCAGCATCCCGGGGCCGGCATGCGATTCGCTGGAAAACTGCGTGGCCGCCGCGGCGAAGAATCGCAGGTTGGTAACCACACGCGGGATTTCCAGGTCGCGCGCAAGCCGATAGGGTTTACCGGCATCGCGCGATTCGGCGTGGGCGAATTCGTCCAGTCGCGCCTCGACGCCGTCGGCCAGCCGGTTCATCCAGGCGGCACGCTCGGAGGCCGGCAGCGCCGACCATGCCGGAAACGCGGCGGCGGCGGCCGCGACCGCCGCGTCGATGTCGTCTTTGTCGCCGTCCGGACACGTCGCGTAGATCGCGCCCGAGGCCGGATCGGAAACGTCCAGCCAGGCGCCATTGGCCGAAGCACGGGCTTCGCCGCAGATCAGGTGCGTGAGGCGCAGGCTCATGCGATTAGTTTACCCGGGTTCAAAGCAAGTACGACCAAAACGAGCAAGTTCAAAGTGAGCGCGTCCGGCCGCCATCCACCGGCAGGTTGACGCCATTGACGTAGCCGGCCTGTGACGAACACAGGAAGGCAATCGCCGCGGCGATTTCCTCGGCTTCGGCGAAGCGGCCGGCCGGCACCGTCGCCAGCATGGCTTGGGCGATTTCCGCCTGCGGCTTGCCGGTAGCCGTCGCGCGCTCGGCCAGGATCTGCTCGAGCCGCTGCGTGCGCGTATAGCCGGGCAAGACATTGTTCACCGTGATGCCGAACGGACCCAACTCGCTGGCCAGAGTCTTGGCCCAACTCGCCACCGCGCCGCGGATGGTATTGGACACGCCAAGGTTGGCGATCGGTTCCTTCACCGAGGTCGAGATGACGTTGACGATGCGGCCCCAGCCTACGGCCTTCATGCCGGCGAGCACGGATTGCACGAGGACCTGGTTGGCGACCAGGTGCTGGCGGAACACCGCCAGGTATTGCTCGGGCATCGCCGCGTGGGCAGGTCCACCGGGCGGACCGGCCGTATTGTTGACGAGGATTTGGACAGGCTTCGAAGCCGCGAGCGCTTCGATTTTCGCGCGCAAACCCGGGCCGTCGCCAACGTCGGCCGAAACCGAGCCATGGGCTTGCCCGCCATTGCGCGGCAGGGCCGCGAGGACCTCGTCCAGGCGCTCCTGCCGGCGCGCAAGCACGGTCACGTCGGCGCCGAGTTCGGCCAGCGCGACCGCGGCGGCGCGGCCGATGCCTTCGGATGCGCCACAGACCAGCGCGTGGCGGCCTTCGAGTTGCATCGCCATGTCAGGTCTCCTTGTGTGCTTGCCCGAGCCGCGCGCGCATCAACGCCGCGATCGCCCGCTGGTCTTCGCCGCCGTCGGCCAGGACCTTGGCGACGCTTTCGATATTCGCGGCCGGATGGTTCTGGTTGAGCTTGAATTTCAATTCGATCCGGGTCGGCCGCAGGGAAAAACCGACGATCCCGCGCAGCTGCCGGCGCAGGTCGTCGCGCCCGAAGTCGAACTTCCAATCGCTGCCGATGTTGCCTTCGTGCTGGCGGGTCAGGTCGGCGACGATCGGCGCCAGGCCGGATTCGTCTTCGATGATTTCCAGCGGCCCGGACAAGTGCGCGACGGCGTAATTCCAGGTCGGCACGCGCGCGGCGGTTTCCTTGTCCGGGTACCAGGATGGCGACACGTAGGCGCTCGGTCCGTGCACGATGACGGTCGCGTCGCCACTGTGCCGCCACTGCGGATTGGCGCGCGACCAATGCCCGCGCAACAAGATGCCGCCGTGGTCTCGCCGGTAAAGCACCGGGAGGTGCGAGACAAAAGGTTCACCGTCGGTAATGGTGATCACCGTGGCGAATGGATAGGCATCGGCCAAGCGGTCCAGCTCTACCAGGTCGGTCTTGGCAAAATAGGAGGGCGTGTACATGCTCATTGCCGCGGCGCCTGCTGCCGGATCATCTGCGGCAGGAGTTCGTCGTCGTCCTCACCCTGCGGCGGCTGCAGTTCTTCCAGCAGCATGCCGATCGCCTCGGCGTCGTCGTCGTCCATACCGTCGAGGGCGCGGAAATCGGCGTCCATCAGCGCGGCCCGGGCCACGTCTTCGGTCTCGTAGACCAGGGTCTCGCCGAGGCTGTCGAACACCTGCGCGACGCCGCTGTCGAGCACGCGCAGTCGCGCCCAGACCAGCAGCTGTTCGGGCGAGGCCAGCCACCATTCCTCGCGTTCGAATTCGCTTGTTTCGGGAATATCTTCCATTTCGTCCTCGTGTCCTTCAGCCGCCAGCCTTGGCCGCGATGCAGATGCCGCTACCGATCACGCCGATCAGCGCGATCCAACCCATCACGCCGGCATTGCCCGCGAACACGTTCATGGCGCCGTCCTTGAGCGGGATGAAGCCGAAACGCATCGTCCACCAGCTGTAGCGCCATCCGCCGTTTTCACTGCCGGCGGCAAAAGGGTAATGCCGGTCCAGGTGGTGGCGATACGCCAATACCCGGAATCCGTAGTGGCCGGGTCCGGCCGACCCGGCCAGCCCCAGGAAAAAAAACAGCAGGCCCTGGAGCATGGTTCAGAACGTCGCCAGCCCCGGTGCGCGCGGGTAGGGGATGGCGTCGCGAATATTCGACAGGCCGCAGACGTAGACGACCAGGCGCTCGAAACCAAGGCCGAATCCGGCGTGCGGCACCGTGCCGTAGCGACGGAAATCGCGGTACCACTCGTAGTGGGCCGGATCGAGCGCGAACTGCACCATGCGCGCGTCAAGGATGTCCAGGCGCTCCTCGCGCTGCGAGCCGCCGATGATCTCGCCGATTCCGGGCGCCAGCACGTCCATCGCGGCGACGGTCTTGCCGTCGTCGTTCAGGCGCATGTAGAACGCCTTGATGGCTTCCGGATAGTTCATCACCACCACTGGCCGACCGACATGTTTTTCGGTCAGGTAGCGTTCGTGTTCGGTCTGCAGGTCATGACCCCATTCGACCGGAAACTCGAATTTCTGTCCCGACTTCTTCAGGATATCGACCGCGTCCGTGTAGTCGATGCGCTCGAACGGCGCGGCAATAAAGTGTTCCAGGCGCGAGATCGCGGTTTTCTCCTGGCGCTCGGCGAAAAACTTCATGT
>JANYBA010000055.1 GCA_025360985.1 Gammaproteobacteria bacterium
GGCTGGACTCGCCGAGCGCGGGCGAAATCACGGTCGGCGGCGAACACATCGACCGCATGTCCGGCGGCCAGCTGGCCAAGTGGCGCAGCAACAACGTCGGCTTCGTCTTCCAGTTCTACAACCTGATGCCGGTGCTCACCGCCGAGGGCAATGTCGAACTGCCCCTGCTGCTGACCAAGCTGTCGGCGGCGCAGCGCAAGCAGTCGGTCGCGGTGGCCTTGCAACTGGTCGGGCTGGCCGATCGCGCCAAGCACAAGCCGCGCGAATTGTCCGGCGGCCAGGAACAGCGCGTGGCGATCGCCCGCGCGATCGTCTCCGACCCGCAGCTGCTGGTCTGCGACGAACCGACCGGCGACCTCGACCGCAACACCGCCGACGAGATCCTGCGCCTGCTGCAGATGCTCAATCGCGAGCACGGCAAGACCATCGTCATGGTCACCCACGACCCGCTCGCGGCCGACTACGCCAAGCGCATCCTGCACCTGGACAAGGGCCGCCTGGCCGAGCAAGGCATGGCTGCATGACACTCCTCCGCTGCGACCCCTCCCCAACCCTCCCCTGCGAGCAGGGGAGGGGGCAAAAAAAGGCATCGCAATGACCAAGACCGGATTCGTCGTCGCCAACCTGTTTCGCAAGAAGTCGCGCACTTCGCTGACACTATTGTCGGTGATGATGGCCTTCCTGCTGTTCGGCCTGCTGCAGGCGGTGAACGTGCTGTTCAACGCCGGCGCCGACTTCATCGGCGCCAGCCGCCTGATGACCCAGGCCCGCGTCTCGTTCACCCAGCCGCTGCCGCTGCGCCTGCTGCCGCAGATCGAAGCGGTGCCGGGCGTGGCGCAGGTGAACTGGATCCAGTGGTTCGGCGGCATCGTCGGCGAGAACGACCAGATCGTGATGTTCGCCACCGACCCGCTGCGCCTGCACGCGACTTATCCGGAATGGTCGATGCCGGACGCGCAGTGGCAGGCCTTCGCCAACACCCGCACCGGCATGATCGCCGGCAAGCAGCTGGCGGAAAAATACCACTGGAAGCTCGGCCAGAAGATCCCGATGAAGTCGAACATCTTCCCGCAGAAGGACGGCACCAAGAACTGGCCGCTCGACCTGGTCGGCATCTACGACGGCAAGACCGAAGACTGGAAGAAGCGCACCAACCTGGTCTACATGAACTTCGCCTACTTCGACGAGGCCAATGCCTTCGGCTCCGGTCGCGCCGGCATGTACGTGCTGCGCCTGGCCGATCCCAACCAGGCCAAGAAGGTCGCCCAGACCGTCGACGCCATGTTCGAGAATTCGCCCGACGAGACCAAGACCCAGACCGAGAAGGACTGGAACGTCGGCTTCATCAAGCAGATCGGCGACATCGGCCTGATCGTGCGCTGGATCCTGTTCGCGGTGTTCTTCACCCTGCTGCTGGTGGTCGGCAACACCATGGCGCAGAGCGTGCGCGAGCGCATCCCGGAACTGGCCGTGCTCAAGACCCTGGGTTTCTCCGATGGCAGCGTGCTCGGCTTCGTGCTGGCCGAAACCTTTGCTTTGTGCGCGATCGGCGGCCTGGTCGGATTGTCGGCCGCCACCGCGCTCGGCATCGCCGTGCAGAAATCCGCCGGCGGCCAGTTGCCGCTGAGCGTGGACTGGCACGTCTGGCTCTACGGCGTCATCGCCATCGTGCTGCTGAGCCTGGCGGTCGGCCTGCTGCCGGCCCTGCGCGCCAGCCGCCTGAAGATCGTCGACGCCCTCGCCGGCCGCTGAGTCACTGGAGCAACAACATGTTCAAGCAAGTCTTCGCGATCACCGGCGTCAACCTCAAGTCCATCCCGGAGCGCTGGGCCTCGTCGCTGGTGATCATCATCGGCCTGGCCGGCGTGGTCGCGGTGTTCTCGGCCCTGCTGGCGATGGCCGCCGGTTTCCAGTCCACGCTCGCCTCGACCGGCGGCGCGGATTCGGCGATCATCCTGCGCGGCGGTTCCTCCAGCGCCGAGCTCAACTCGGCGCTGCTGCGCGACGACACCACCCTGATCAAGCTCGCGCCGGGCATCCGCAAGGGCGCCGACGGCAAGCCGCTGGCCTCGGCCGAGATGATTGTGATCACCGAGTTGCTGAAAAAAGGCGAAACCCAGAACGGCGCCAACGTCACCCTGCGCGGGGTCGAGCCGAATGCCTTCTTGCTGCGGCCGAAACTGCGCATCGTCGAAGGCCGCAGCTTCACGCCGGGCCTGCGCGAATTGCTGGTCGGGCGCGGCGTCGCCAATTCCTTCGAAGGCGCCAAGGTCGGGCAGACGATCCGCATGCGTGGTTCGGAATGGACCGTGGTCGGCATCTTCGAATCCGGCGACGTCCACGACAGCGAGCTCTGGGCCGACGCAGGCACGGCACAGACGACCTTCGGCCGCACCGGTTTCAGTTCGGTTTTGGCTGGGCTCGAGAGCCCCGCTTCGATCGCACAATTGAAGACGGCGCTGGCGGCCGACCCGCGCCTGAACGTCGACGTGCAGACCGAACAGGATTTCTTCAGCAGCCAGACCAAGCAGTTCCGCGCCACCATCGGCGTGCTCGCCGGCGTAGTCACCCTGATCATGGCGCTCGGCGCGATCTTCGCCGCGCTCAACACCATGTACGCGGCGGTGGCGGCGCGCTCGCGCGAAATCGCCACCCTGCGCGCGCTCGGCTTCGGCGGTTTCGCCGTGCTCGTTTCGGTGATGGTCGAATCGCTGGTGCTGGCCCTGGCCGGCGGCGTGCTTGGTGCGGCGATCGCCTACCTGCTGTTCAACGGCTTTTCGGTGTCCACGCTCGGGCAGAACTTCACCCAGGTCGTGTTCGCATTCAAGGTTACGCCCGGGCTGGTCGCGACGGGCCTGCTGATCGCGCTGGTGATCGGCATGGTCGGCGGCCTGCTGCCGGCGATCCGCGCCGCGCGCCAGTCGGTGACCACGGCCCTGCGCGGCGGCTAGGCGGCGGCGCCCCCCGTTTGCGCGCGCAAGGCTTCGATTTTCCCAAGCAACCATTGCAGCCCCGCCAGGTGCTGCTGGTCGTGGCTGCACAAGTAGTGAATCAGGCTGCCCAGCGTGACTGGCCCGTAGTCCTCGAAGAACGCGGTGCGCGCCAGTTGCTGGGTATCGAGACCGGAGACAATCTTCAGAGTCGTTGCGCGCGCTTCGCTGAATGCGGCGAGAGCTTCGGCGGCGTCGGCTCGG
>JANYBA010000128.1 GCA_025360985.1 Gammaproteobacteria bacterium
GAGAAGATCGACCTGCAGATCCTCCAGATCGAGCATGACGAGGTCGCGGCGAAGATCAATTATGCCGACAAGGAAGGTAAGCTCACCAAGGTTCAGGCCGACAGGGAGCGCGCCCAAAACGAGCAACTGACGGCGCTCAAGCGGGAGGCCGTCGCCCAGGAGGTCGCCGCCCAGAAGATCGAAGAGGCGTCCCGCATGACGCAGACGCAATTCAGCATCGAGCGCGAAGCCCTTCAGGCGCATCTGAACCTGGCCACGACCGCCGACGAACGCCGCAAGATCGAGCTCGAATTGCTCGACCTCGCCTATCAGGAAAAGAAGACCGCCCTCGACAAGATAGCGGCTGGCAAGGACCTCGCCGCCGCTGAGCGTGCCCGCGCCGAGCTTGCCGCGATGCCGGATCAGTATGCCCTCGATAAGCGGGGCGTGATGCAATCGAACAAGGGGCCGTGGCAGAGCTTCATCGACTCAGGCGCGCCCGATCAGATCAACCAGTCGATGCAGAACCTGAAGGTCCAGGGCGTCGAAGGGCTGATTAACTCCGTCACGGCGCTGCAGGACGGATGGGGATCGATGCGCGACACCGCGATCAGCGCGCTCCGCCAGATCATCGCCGAACTAATCCGCATGCAGACGATGAAGGCGATCTTCAGCCTTCTCGGCAATCTTGCGGGCAGCGCAGGTGGCGGGGGCGCCGGGATGGGCAAGGTCGGCGTCACCGACCCGTTCGGCGGCGGGAACATCCTTGGTGATACCAGCCTGTCAGGCATGAACGTGATGCCCAACCTCGGCTTTGCCGACGGTGGCTCGTTCACCATTATGGGCAACCGCGGCCGCGATCAGAACATCATGTCATTGAACGGCCTCCCCATCGCCAAGGTCGGCTATGGCGAGCGGGTCAGCGTCGGGAACGACAATGGGTCTCGCGGCGGCACGACAATCCATGCGCCGGTGACGGTCAACGGGGACGTAGCGAACCCGCGTCGCACCGGCAATCAGATCGCGGCGGGCATGATGGAGCAGATCAACCGCGCCAAACTCAGGGGATTCTGATGAACGGGATCGAGGATACCTTGCGCCAGATGGTGGCGGAAAACCTCGCCAGTTTCGTCGCCGGGCTTGAAAGCGTCGGGCTTCGTCGGGACATCGTCCTGGCGGGGCTCGAACAGGGCTTAAAGGAACTCAGGAAGGCTGAGCCCAAGCGGCACTAGCCGTCGCGCCCAGCATGCTCAAATAGATCAAGGGGCTCGCCCTGCTCACCATCCGTCCAAATGCGCCAATTCGTCGCGGCGATGGCGAAAGCGCTATCCGGGACTGGCTTTCATTTCGCGACGCTCCCGCCAGTCGCGCAAGTTGCGGATCATCGAAAGAGTCCGACCACTGATGCCGAGGCGGTCATTTTGTTAGGCCGCGAGCGACCAGGCGGCGGATGGATTCCGGGCCGCTTGGTTTGTCGGGCTGCATGTTGGCCCACTCTTCAGCAGCGCGGATTGTCTCCAAGGGCAAGCGCACGACGGCGCTCGGCGGGCTAGCCGGCCTGCCACGCTTTTTTGTAACAGAAATATCTTGCTCTCTCATGGCGTTTCTTGTAACGGAAATGCGAGCCAAGGCAAGGTAGGAGCCTCGCCCTGGCTCTGACCCAACCGTTCCCAAGGAGAACGATTATGGCTACCCAGGGCCCTACCACGGGCGCGCCGGCCAGCGCGACATTTCTGACCAATGAGGCCGCTACAATCGCCACGATCATGGCCCGGTTCAGCAAGCGACAACTGCAGACAATCGGCGAAGCGGCGATCGACATGCTCGATGCCCGCAGCGGCGACACGGATTTCGAGATTGACGATCCGGCGGAGAATGACGGGACGGAATTCGATCAGGCGTGGATCGAGTGGACTGGGATGAGCGGCGCCGCGAAGCGCGGGCCAAACTTTCATGCGGGCGAAGAGGACGCAGAAGACGCGGAAGGCGGCGGCGACGATTCCCAAAGCGAGGATGAGCCCGGCTTCGACAAGGCCTCCCGCGCCGCGGTGAACAGCTACGGCGACGGAGCCGGGTGCTCCATCAACGGCGATCGCGAGCCCAATGGCGACGAAGACGACTATTCAAGATAGCCTGTAACCCAACTCGTAACCCAGGGCGCCTTCGGGCGCCCTTTTCTTTGCGAGTTACCTATGCGTTACCTTGGGCGCTGCCGCGTAGCTACCTATCGCCTCTAAGTCTTTAGAATGTTTGGAGCGGGTGAAGGGAATCGAACCCTCGTCGTAAG
>JANYBA010000073.1 GCA_025360985.1 Gammaproteobacteria bacterium
CTACCGCAACGAATTCCTCAGCCTGGCACGCGCCGCCGGTGCGATGACGATGATCGACCGCGTCAGCCTGTTCGAGGCTTTCGGCGCGCTTGACCAGAGCCGAACCGGCGGAAAGCGCACGCGCATGCTCGTGCCGGTCGAGCTGTCGACCCTCGACGGCGATGCCTGGACCTGGCTGGAGGCGGAGTTGCACCGGCATCGGCACCTGCGCAACGCGTTGGTGGTCCAGGTCGACGCGACCCCCGCCTTGATCGAGCCCGAGAATCGAAATTTGCTTGACCGGGTGCGCCGCGCTGGGGCGGCGGTGGCCCTGGCCGACCGCACGGGCGGCCTGGACTGGATTCCGTTGTGGAGCCAGATCCCCGCGGATTTCTTGCGCTTCCCAATGGCGGTGGTGATGTCCCTTCCTGCCGACGAGTACATGCATCGCGTTGAGTTGTGGCAGGCCAGCGGACGCGGTTTCATCGTCGACGAGGTCGAGAACTTCGTCTCGCTGCGCAAGCTTGCGGCGCTTGGCATCGATTACCTGCAAGGCCTGGCGGTGGCCGGCAGCGGCCCGCGCCCGGACTTCGAGTTCACCAGCCCGCCACCGGCTTGAACCAGCTGCTTGAACCAACTGCTTAAACCAGCTGCTTAAACCAGCGGCGGCATGCCGCGCCTTCACGCATGCACGCCCCGCCGCCGCTATAGTGCCGTCACGGGGATACCAAACATGTTCTGGAAACGACTGCGCGAAGATTCAGAGCTGGCGATCATCACTGCCTTCGCCGGTTGCGCGATCGTCGGCATCGTGCCGTTCGCGATCTACCGTTTCTTCACCGGCAACAACCTGGCCGGTTTCGTCGACATGGCCATAGCCGGCAGCATTTGCCTGGCGGTTGGACACGCATGGCGCAGCGGCGATCGCCGGCGCGCCAGCCTGCTGCTGGCGGTAATCAACACGGTCGGTTGCCTGGCCAGCGCCACCGTTCTCGGCCCCCCGGGCCTGTACTGGATGTACCCGGCCCTGCTCGGCAACTTCCTGTTGCTCGGCCGCAATGCCGCGTCCATGGTGACGGCGTTCGCGCTGTTGTTCCTGGCGATCCAGGGCAAGGCCTACGACACCCCGCAGCAACTGGCGATGTTCCTGGTGTCGGCGTTGGTGGCCAGCCTGATCGCCTTCGTATTCGCGTCGCGCACGGAATCGCAGCGTGACGAGCTGAAGTTGCTTGCCACCCTCGATCCGCTGACCGGCGTGCGCAACCGGCGGGCGATGGAAGAGGAACTCGAACTCGCGGTGGTGAGGTTGCAGAGGGAAGGCCAGCAGTTCGGTCTGGCGATGCTCGATCTCGACCACTTCAAGCGCATCAACGACCAGTTGGGCCACGAGGCCGGCGACGACGTGTTGGTCGATTTCGCCAAGCTGCTGATGCTGCACACGCGCAAGGCCGACCGCTGCTTCCGGTTTGGCGGTGAAGAGTTCGTCCTGCTGATTCCGATCCCCAATGCGGCCGCCCTGGCCGAGATCGACCCGTCCCTGCGCCGCCGCGTCGCCGAGGAACTGCGCAGCGGCGGCGAGGCGGTGACGGTCTCCATCGGCGCTGCCGCGCTCCGGCCCGGAGAGGCATGGACGGACTGGATGGCGCGCGCCGACGCGGCCCTGTACCGGGCCAAGCACGAAGGCCGCAATCGCACCGTCATCGACGATGGCGGGAGCAGCTCCCCGGTTTGAGGTTCAGACGCCGGGGCCGGCGAACCAGCGCTCGATCTTGGCCATTTCCGAAGGCCGCAAGGTGCGCCGCGCCATCGCAGTCAGGGTTTCGGCAGCCGCAGGCGTGGCGACATCGATGCCGAGCCCGCCATCGGCCGGCCAGTCGGCATCGAGATGCAGGTACCGCTCGCGCAAGCGGTCTTCCATCATCGCCTGGACGTGTTGTTGCTGCACCGAAATCAGCGACAGGATCAGGCGCCCCTCGTTGAGCCAGTCGACGGCGCCGTCCCGTTCCGACACGCCATCCGCGGGTTGGTAGTGGGCGGTACCGGTGCCGATGGAAAGCATCCGGATGCGCTGCGGGGCCACGCGCATGAAGTACTCCGCCTCATGCAGGGCCACCTGGTCGGGCGCGACCGCGAACATGCCGCCGTCGGCGTAAAGGGAATCCCCCACGCGCACCGACGGAAAGTATCCCGGCGCGGCCGACGTGGCCATGGCGACCATGGCTGCGCGAATCGATTCGTCGCCCTTCGATGCCGCGCAATGCGGCGTCTTGAATACCTTGGTCTGGCAGCGACTGACATTCACCGCCGGCACCACCAAGGGGTGCAGGGCGTCGGCAAGCGTCTTGCGGCCAAGTCGTTGCGCCAGCTCCTTGCGCAGCGCCATTCCGTCGTATTTGGGCCCGAGTACTGAACGGGTCAGGTCGCGGAGCTTGCCGATGGCGCTGGAAGGCAGGCCGCGCGACGAGAAGATCCGCGTGCCTTTTTCCAGGAATATCTGCCGGATGGTCGCCATCGGGATCTCGAAGGCCAGGGCGATGGCCAGGATGCCGCCGACCGAGGTTCCGGCGATCAGGTCGAAACGCCGGCCGAGCGGTTCGCCAAGGCGGGACTCCAGCTCAGCCAGCACGGTGGCCGTATACAGACCAAGGTAGCCGCCGCCGGCCAGGGCGAGTATCCGGAAGGGGTTTTCGGCCGTAGCCGCCATGCTCAGGGCCGTTCCAGGTGCGGAAGGATCAGGAATCCCGGATCTGGATGTTCGGACGCTCGTTCAGGGTGCCGTCGAGCTCCAGGACGGCGTAAGCCTTGCGATTGCTGTCCGAGACCACCGCGATCGGCGGCTGGAACGGCACTCGGCGGATGAACTTGAGTTCCCAGCCGAACTGCTCCAGCCCACGCAAGGTCAGCAGCTGCGCCTCGTTGAGCTGGCGCTTGAGCGCACTGGCGTATTCCCGTTCATTCTTGCGGCGTTCGATCTCTGGCATGCTTGCCGATCCCGTGGACTGAGTGTTGAGAGCGTCCGACGGGGGGATTCCGGGGCTCGATAGTGTCGATTACACCACATCCGCGAGCCAGCAAGGAACTGTCACCATCCGGTAAACTTGCCCCGGACAACTCCCAGGGGAACCCCATGGCTACTTTGATCGGCGCGGGCAACCGCCACCTTCGTTTCCAGACTTTGGCCGTGGCGATCGCCCTGGCCCTCCCATCGGCGGCGGCAATGGCGCAGGACGCGCCGACCGATGCCAACAAGGACAAACCCGGTGCGCCGGTAACGCTGGGCACGGTGAAAGTCACCGCCGACCGGCGCCTCGAAGACATCCAGAAGGTGCCGGTTTCCATCACCACCATCAGCGGCGAGAAGCTGGACACGATCAAGTCGGGCGGCGAAGACATCCGCTTCCTTTCGGCCCGTCTGCCCAGCCTGAACATCGAATCCTCCTTTGGCCGCGCCTTCCCGCGCTTCTACATCCGCGGCCTGGGCAACACCGATTTCGACCTCAACGCCTCGCAACCGGTCTCACTCGTTTATGACGACGTCGTCCAGGAAAACCCGATCCTCAAGGGCTTCCCGGTGTTCGACCTCGACCAGGTGGAATTGCTGCGCGGCCCGCAGGGCACCTTGTTCGGGCGCAATTCGCCGGCGGGCGTGGTCAAGTTCAATTCGGTCCGGCCGAGCCAGCAGGATGGCGGCTACTTCCGCCTCTCCTTCGGCCGCTACAACACATTCAATGGCGAGGGTGCGGTCAACGGCGCCATTTCCGACAGCGTCTCGGCGCGCCTGTCGGTGCTGCACCAGCAGCGCAACGACTGGGTCGACAACACCAACAACGGCCCTGGCAACGACCTGGAGGGCTACTCCGAGTCGGCCGCCCGCCTGCAATTCCTGATCGCTCCCAGCGACGACTTCGAGGCCCTGGTCAACATCCACGGCCGCGACCTCGACGGTACCGCCCGCCTGTTCCGCGCCGGCATCATCAAGCCGGGCACCAATGACCTGGTCGACAATTTC
>JANYBA010000090.1 GCA_025360985.1 Gammaproteobacteria bacterium
TCCTCGCCGCGCGTCACCCGCGCCGTGCCGCTGACCACGATCCAGTGCTCGGCGCGGTGGTGGTGCATCTGCAGCGACAGGGTCGCGCCCGGCTTGACCACGATGCGCTTGACCTGGAAACGCTCGCCGCGATCGACACCGTCGTAGCTGCCCCAGGGCCGGTGCACCTTGCGATGCAGTTGCGCCTGGGTACGGTTGTCGCGCTTGAGCCGGACCACGATGTCCTTGACCTCCTGCACGCGGTCCCGGTGCGCGACCAGGATGGCGTCGTCGGTGTCGACCACGACGATGTCGTCCAGCCCCAGCAGCGCTACCAGGCGGCCTTCGGCCAGGACCAGGGTGTTGCGGCAGTCTTCGGCGATCACGTCGCCGCGGTGGGCATTGCCCGCGCCGTCCTGCTCGACCATGGCCCAGAGCGCCGACCACGAACCGATATCGCTCCAGCCAACGTCGATCGGCAGGACTTTCGCCGCCGAGGTCTTCTCCATTACCGCGTAGTCGATCGAATCGGACGGGCAGGCTGCGAACGACTCCTTGTCCAGGCGCAGGAAATCGACGTCGCGGCGCGCCTTGGCCAGGGCGGCCCGGGCATGTTCGAGGATATCCGGCCGCGAGCGGCCCAGTTCCTCCAGGTAACGGGACGCACGGAAGGCGAACATGCCGCTGTTCCAGAAATATTCGCCGCTGGCCAAATACGCTTGCGCGGTCAGGAGGTCGGGCTTTTCCACGAAGCGCTCGACCGCGCGAACGCCAACGCCGGGCCCGGCCTTGATGTAGCCGTAACCGGTTTCCGGCCCGGTCGGCACGATCCCGAACGTGACCAGCGCGCCGTTTTCCGCGGCCGGCAGCGTCGCCAGCACCGCTTGTCGAAAGGCCGGTTCGTCGGCGATCACGTGGTCCGAAGGCAGCACCAGCAGGATCGGATCGGCGCCGCCGGCCATGGCCTGCAGGGCGGCGACGGCGATCGCGGGGGCGGTGTTGCGGCCCACCGGCTCCAGGACCAGCGCCGCCGGTTTCGCCCCGAGCGACTGCAATTGCTCGGCGACCATGAAGCGGTGCTCTTCGTTGGCCACCACCAGGGGCGCCGCGCAGGGCAGCCCTTCGAGCCGCAGCCAGGTCCGCTGCAGCAGCGATTGTTCGCCCAGCAAGGGCAGGAACTGCTTCGGGTAGGCCTCGCGCGACAAGGGCCACAAGCGGGTGCCGGAACCGCCGGAAAGCAGGACGGGAACGATCGAAGTCATGGGCAGGCGTATGAAAGGGTTGCGCTATGATGCCACGCCCATATGCGGCGCTGCCGCAGCCCACGCCAACCTTTCGCTTCCGACTAGCCTGCCCATGCAATTACTGCCCCGCGAGGCGCAACGACTGGCCTGGACCCGTGCCGCCCTCGACGACCCGAACGCGGTGCTGGCAAGCGCCTCCGCCGACGCCAGCTTCCGCAGCTACTGGCGCTACCAATCGAACGACCGCAGCCTCATCGTGATGGACGCGCCGCCGGACAAGGAAGACATCCGACCCTGGCTCGACATCGCCGACCGGCTCGGCGATGCCGGACTGCACGCGCCGCAGGTGCTGGCCAGCGACGCCGAGCTCGGCTTCGTGCTGATGTCCGACCTCGGCGTCCGCACCTTCCTGCCAGAACTGAACGACGCGAGCGTCGATGCGCTGTACGGCGACGCGATCGATGCCCTGCTCCGGATGCAGGAGCGGGCCGATTGCAGCGGCCTGCCCGCCTACGACGAAAATCGCCTGGTTGCCGAAATGGAGTTGATGCCGGAATGGTTCCTGCACCGGCACCTGGGCCTGGCGCCGGATTGCGGCCAGTGGGATGAGATCGAAGTGGCGTTCCGCGCCTTGGTGCACAACGCCGAAATCCAGCCGCAGGTATTCGTGCACCGCGATTACCATTCCCGCAACCTGATGATCACGCCAGCGAACAACCCGGGCATCGTCGTAGGCGGGCAGGCCGCTGCAATCGGCCCGCTCCTGCATCCGGAGCAGGGCATCGATCGCGTCGCCGTACAGCGCATCGACGCTCGCGTCGT
>JANYBA010000106.1 GCA_025360985.1 Gammaproteobacteria bacterium
CAGCAATCGCCGCCGCCCGGCCGGTTCCCCCGGGGGCCGGTTTACCCGATAATGCGCCCCCGCCCGCCGCCCCGCTCCTCGAGGATTCCTGCCGTGGTCAAGCCGTTGCCGCGCCTGCGGCTCCAGGGTTTCAACAACCTCACCAAGGCCCTGAGCTTCAACATCTACGACGTCTGCTACGCGGTCTCCGAGGACCAGCGCCAGCGCTACATCGAATACATCGACGAGATGTTCAACGCCGAGCGCCTGACCCAGATCCTGTCCGAGGTGGCGCACATCATCGGCGCCAACATCCTCAACGTCGCGCGCCAGGACTACGACCCGCAGGGCGCTTCGGTGACAATACTGATTTCCGAAGAACCGGTGATCGACAAGAAGGACGCCGGCCGCGGCCTGATCTCGGACGCGGTGGTCGCGCACCTGGACAAGTCGCACATCACAGTGCATACCTATCCGGAAACCCATCCGCACAACGGCATCGCTACCTTCCGCGCCGATATCGACGTGGCCACCTGCGGCGTCATTTCGCCGCTGAAGGCCTTGAACTACCTGATCGAAAGCTTCGATTCCGACATCGTGGTGATGGACTACCGGGTGCGCGGCTTCACCCGCGACATCAAGGGCAAGAAGCACTACATCGACCACCGGATTCATTCGATTCAGGATTTCCTGTCGAAGGCGACCAAGCAGACCTACGAAATGATGGACGTCAACGTCTACCAGGAAAACCTGTTCCACACCAAGATGCACCTGAAGGACTTCGACCTCGACACTTACCTGTTCGAGGAGAAGGCCAAGAACCTCGGCTTCAAGGACCGCCAGCGCATCGAGATCCAGTTGCGCCGCGAAATCGAGGAACTCTTCCACGGCCGCAACCTGAGCGACTGATTGTTCGACCGGGCGCACGACCGCCTGGGCCGCTGCATCGCGGTCTCGTCCCCTTCGGTACGACGTCGACCGCGAACGCAACGGCCCCTCGGTCGAGCGCTTAGATCCGGTAGGCGACCGCCTTCATCACCGCCGAGGCCAGCGCCATCAGCCGCGGAATCGGCTCGGGCAATACCCGCGCGCCGGCCGCTTCGGCATTATCGGCGTGACGCGCTTCGTCGGCCTTCATCGTTGCCAGGATGGCGCGGCTGCGCCGGTCTTCGGCCGGCAATGTTTCCAGGTGTTCGGCCAGATGCGCCTCGACCTGGCGCTCGGTCTCGACAACGAAACCGAGGTTCCAGCCGTCGCCGCGCAGGCCGGCAATGGCGCCAATTGCGTAGCTGCCGGCGTACCACAGCGGATTGAACAGGCTCGGCCGGCTGCGCAATTCGCCGAGGCGATCGGCGCACCAGGCTAGGTGATCGGTTTCTTCCTGGGCGGCGGCAAGCAGATGCCCGCGCGTGGTCTCGTCGCGGGCGACCGCGGCTTGGCCCACGTACAAGGCCTGCGCGCAGACCTCGCCGGTGTGGTTGACGCGCATCAGGCCGGCGGCATGCCGGCGCGAAGACTCGTCCATCACCGGGTCGGCTTCGCGCGCGCCGGGGTTGCCGCGCTCGGCGGTCGGCTTGCCTCCGGTCGTGTCCAAGGCGCGTTGCGCTTCGATCAGCAGGCGGTCCAAGGGTGAATAACGGCGGGTGGCGCTCATGCGAGGTGCTCAGCCAGGAATTCGATCGGGTGGCGCACGGGAATGTTAGCGCCATTGCCCAGATGCAAGCGGCAACCAATGTTGGCGGACAACAGTTCGTCGGCCCCGGAAGCTTCGAGCGCGACCAGAAGCGGTTCGCGCAGACGCGCCGCGCGTTCGGGCTCGGCCAGTTGGTGCAGGCCGGCCGCGCCGCAGCAGCCGGTGTCCGGAAGTTCGATCAGGTCCAGGTCCGGCACTCGCGCGAGCAATCGCCGCAAGGCCCCCGCGCCGCCCAGGAACCGTTGGCTGCAGGGCAGGTGCAAGGCCACGCGGCCGCGGGCAGGGCGGAATCGCAGCGCCGAGGCTTCCCGGTCGAGGAAGGCCAGTGCGTCCTCGACGTCCGCGACTCCGTTCAGGCTGGCGGCCAGGATCGACTGGCAGCCTGTCGCGAGGCTCAAAACCTTGGCATGCCCGGCGAAGGCATTTCGATTTTCCTGGCCAAGGCGGGCTGCCCCGACGGCATCGCCCGCGTGGGCGGCCGCGGTCCCGCAGCAGCCCTGGCTGGCGACATGCACCACGTCGAAACCGGCCCGCGTCACGAGGGTCGCCAGCGCCCATCGGGTCCCAGCCTCGTAATCGCGCCCGGCGCAGCCTTCGAACACGGTGATGCGGCCACGGTCGTTTCGCACGATCGGCTTGGGATCTGGAATGTCCGGGCGGGGCGGCTTCGCGGGCAGCTTTCCGGCCCACCGAGCCGCCGCGAAGGCCAGCTTGCCGAGCACGGGCGAGGCCAGGGCCACCAGCGCAGCGCGCTGGGCCAGGTCGGGCCGGTGCCGCTCGAATTGAGCCGCGCGGGCGCCCACCAACAGGCGCTCCATTTCCACCTCGGCCGGGCAGACCGCCTCGCAGCGACGGCAACCCAGGCAGTGGTCGAGGTGCCGGTCGCCGGTCCCGGTCGGGGCGATCGTGCCCGTGGCGACTGCCTTGATATAGGCGATCCGGCCCCGCGGCGATTCGCTTTCCACGCCGTCCAGGCGGTAGGTCGGGCAGTGCGGCAGGCACAGGCCGCATTGCACGCAGCGGTCGGCCAGGGACGCGAGCGAGGGGGGTTCCAACGGGTCCGGGGCAGCGTCCGCGCGCATGGCCGGATGCTATCACGCAGCTGGTTCGGGCTTGCGCGGGCTCGGGCCAGCCGCTATCATTCCGCTTCTTTCTCACTGCATTTGCTACGGAATCGTCATGAAGAACATGACCGTCAGCGCCAAGCCCGAGACCGTCCAGCGCGACTGGTACCTCGTCGACGCGTCCGGTAAAACGTTGGGCCGTTTGTGCTCCGAACTCGCGCGTCGTTTGCGCGGCAAGCACAAGCCGGTGTTCACCCCGCACGTCGATACCGGCGATTACCTCGTCGTGATCAACGCCGAGAAGATCCACGTCACCGGCAACAAGTTGCAGGACAAAATGTACTACCGGTTCACCGGTTACGTCGGCAACCTCAAGTCCGAAACCCTCGGTCAGGCGTTGAACGCCCACCCGGAGCGCGTGATCGAGACCGGCGTCAAGGGCATGCTGCCGAAGAATCCGCTCGGCCGCGCCATGTACAGCAAGCTCAAGGTCTACAAAGGCCCGAACCATCCGCATTCCGCCCAGCAGCCGCAGCCGCTGGACTTTTGATGCGAGTCCCTCGCAAAAACCCGCGCATCCATGTGCGGACTTTCAAATAAGAGACTCACCCAATGGCATTGCAGCAAAACTACGGCACCGGCCGTCGCAAGTCCTCCACCGCCCGCGTGTTCCTGCGTTCGGGCAAGGGCACCATCACGGTCAACGACCGTCCGCTCGACGAATTCTTCGGCCGCGAGACTTCGCGCATGATCGTTCGCCAGCCGCTGGTGCTGACCAAGTCCTCGGACAAGTTCGACATCACGGTCACGGTCGAAGGCGGTGGCATCACCGGCCAGGCCGGCGCCATCCGCCTCGGCATCGCCCGCAGCCTGGTCGAGTACGACGAGTCGCTGAAGCCCGAGCTGCGCAAGGCCGGTTTCATGACCCGCGACGCCCGCGAAGTCGAGCGCAAGAAAGTCGGCCTGCACAAGGCCCGCCGCGCCACCCAGTTCTCGAAGCGCTAAACTACTTTCCATAGCCCGTTCGCCAAGCGGTAAGGCACCTGACTCTGACTCAGGCATTCGGAGGTTCGAATCCTTCACGGGCTGCCAGACCCGGGCCGGCGTCAGCCAGCAGCCGACCGCCACGTCAAAACCCCCGCAATGCCGGGGGTTTTTTCTGCCCGCCATTTGAGCCCGGGCCGGCGCTGGGGCTAGACTGCAGCCAAGCTAAGGAGCCCATCATGCCCGTCCCCGCTGCCGAATTGGCCAAGCTCTTTCCGCTCGATGCACTGCGTCCGGAAACGCGCGAACAGTTGGCTACGGTCGCCACGGCGATCATCTACCAGCGCAAGGAAGTCCTGTTCCGCGCCGGCGACATCGACGAGGACACGATCTACCTGACCGAAGGCGAACTGCGCTGCGACTATCCGGACGGCCGCGCGGTTGCCCACGTTGCCGGCGCCGGGCACGGTCGCTACGCGCTGAACGACGCCGTGCCGCGCCGATTTACCGCAACCGTCACCAGCCCGCGGGCCAAAGTGATGCAGCTTGAGCGGCGGTTCATGGAGAAGGTCATCACCTGGGACCAGGTGACCCGCGATTCGAAATACCGGTTCAACGACGGCGCGCCCGGCGGCAACGACTGGGTGTTTCGCCTCCTGCGTAGCCCGGCCTTCATCCGCCTGCCGACCGGCAACCTGGAAAAAATGTTCCGCAGCTTCGAGGAAGTGCCGGTCCGTCCGAGCGAAATAATCATCCGCGAAGGCGATGCGCCGGATTTCTTCTACATCATCCGCGAAGGCACGGCTTCGGTGTCGAAGGTGCTCGACGGCGCGCCGCAAGTGGTCGCCTACCTGCGCGAGGGCGACGCCTTCGGCGAAGACGCGCTGCTCGCCAACGTGCCGCGCAACGCCACCGTGCGCATGCTCCAGGGCGGTCGCCTGATGCGGATGTCGCGCGATGCCTTCGAGGCAGTGCTCAAGCCGCCGATGGTGTCCTGGGTCTTGCCGGCCGAAGCGGCGCGCCTGGTCAAGGAAGGCGCGGCCCTGGTCGACGTGCGCATGCCGGAAGAATTCAGCCAGCGCGCGATCACCGGCGCCGTGAACATTCCGCTTTACCGGTTGCGCGAAGACACGCCCAACCTGGTCGCGCCCGGGCGCCGGATGGTCGTGTACTGCAACACCGGCGAACGTTCGGCGGCCGCGGCCTTCATCCTGAACGCGCTCGATTACCCGGTGCACGCCATGCACGGCGGCCTCGGCGCCATGCTGCGCCTGCAATCGGCGGCTGCGCCGGCCTGAGTCTCAGGCGTTCGGCCGCAGCACGCCGTCGACGATCACCAGATCGGCGGCGCGGCGCGCGAACAAGCCGACCGTCACCACGCCGGTGATCTGGTTGATATCGTTTTCCAGCGCCACCGGGTCGGTGATGCGCAGGTTGTGCACATCGAGGATCCAGTTGCCGTTGTCGGTGACCACGCCTTCGCGCCAGATTGGTTGGCCACCGCGCGCCACCAACTCCCGCGCCACCAGCGAGCGCGCCATCGGGATGACCTCGACCGGCAGCGGGAACCTGCCCAGGATCGGCACCTGCTTGCTGGCGTCGATGATGCACACGAATTGCTTGCTGGCCTCGGCGATGATTTTTTCGCGGGTCAGGGCGCCGCCACCACCCTTGATCAGGCGATTGTGCGGATCGCATTCGTCGGCGCCGTCGACGTAGAGCGCCAGCGGCCCGGAGGAATTCAGGTCGAACACCGGGATGCCGTGCTGTTCGAGCAGGCGCGTGCTTTGTTCGGAGCTTGAAACCGCGCCGGCGATGTCGTGCTTGCGTCGGGCCAGGGCTTCGATGAAAAACGCCACGGTCGAGCCGGTGCCGACGCCGACGATGCTGCCGGGGGTGACGTATTCAGCGGCCTGGTCGCCGGAGCGGCGCTTGCCTTCGTTCTGGGACATTGGTTCAGGCCTTTTCGAGAGCGAGGATGGTCTGCCATTGCGCCGCCGACACCGGCATCACCGACAGGCGACTGCCGCGCTGGAGCAAATGGAACTCGCCGAGGCGGTCGGCGATCGCGCGAATCTCGTCGAGGCCGACCACGCGGGAAAACTTGCGCTTGAAGGCGATGTCCACCAGCCACCAGCGCGGTTCCTCGCGTCGACTGGCCGGATCGTAGTAATCGGATTTTTTCAGGAACTGGGTCGGGTCCGGATAGGCGGCGCTGGCGACTTCGGCCAAGCCGGCGATGCCGGGCAGGGCGGTGCTGGAGTGGTAGATGAACACGCCGTCGCCTTCGCGCATGTCCTTCATCATGTAGTTGCGCGCCTGGTAGTTGCGCACGCCCGACCAGGGCTCGCGGCCGACGCGGGCCAGCGAGTCGATCGAGAATTCATCGGGCTCGCTTTTCATCAGCCAGTAGTTGGATTTCGCAGCCATCCGGCGTTCTCAGTTTTGATCGAAGTGGGTCAGCCCGTGCTCGGTCGCGAGCGCATCCAGCGCCACGTCCCAGGCGTCGGACGGCAAGGCCGGCACCGCCTGGCAAGCATAGGCGATGCCGACCAGGAACGGCGGCGGTCGTCGGTCGCGGCGGAAGGCAAAGGCGCGGTCGTAGTAGCCGCCACCCATGCCGAGGCGGTGGCCGGATCGGTCGACGCCGAGAAGCGGCAGCAACACCAGCGAGAGGTCCTGCGGCGCGATCAGGGAACTCGCCGCGAGGTCCGGCTCGGGAATTCCGTAGCGGTTGCTCACCAGCGGATCGCCCTGGCGCCAGGGCCCGAACATCAGGCCGCCATCGGCCTGCACGACCGGCAGGCACCAGACCTGGTCGCCGCGCAGCCGCAATTGCAGGGTATGCAGCGGCAATTCCGCCCGTGTCGCCCAGTAGCCGGCGACGTAACCGGGAAGCTTGAATTGCGCGTGCTCTGCGACGTGGTCGGCGACAGCGTCGGCGGCGGCCATGCGTTCGGCCACCGAAAGCGCGGCGCGTCGGGTTTGCAGCTGCCGGCGCAGTTGGACTTTCAAAATTGCACCCTCCGCCATGCCGATGCCTGCGAAACGACCTTGATCCGGAGGATCAAGTGGAGCATCTGCGAGACCACATCAGGCTTTCCGCAACAGGGCGGACTTGCACACCGCGGCCACGCGCGACACCCGCGTCGTGTTTATCGGACAAGGTGTATGTTAGCGCACGCTGTCGAACACGGCAGAGGATACGACGCCAGTATAACGCCGCGATCGCGGTGGAACGTGAACTGTTTAACGGGGCGCGAGGGAATCGAATAGTCCGTCGAGCTTGCGGTTCATCTCGCCCAGCGTCTGCCGGATCGCCTGGTCGCTGCTGCCGCCCAGTTGCCGGCCCTGCATGAGTTCGTGTGCCAGGTTGAGCGCGGTCAGCACCGCCACCCGGTCGAGCGCGGCGGTGCGGCTGTCGCCGCGGATCTCGCGCATGCGTTTGTCGACCAATTGCGCGGCGGCGACCAGTTGCTCGCGTTCCGAAGGCTCGCAGCCGATGGTGAACTCGCGGTCCATGATGCGGACGCTGACTGGCTCGCTCATGTATTGCTCTCCAGCGACTTCAGGCGCTGGATCATCGCCTCGACGCGGGTTCGCGCCAGGTCGTTCTTGTTCTGCAATTGCGCCCGCTCGCTGGCCAGCGCTTCCTGGCCCTGGCGCAGGCTGCGGTTTTCCTCGGCCAGGCGCCGCGCCAGCTCCAGCAAGTTGTCGACGCGGCTGGCCAGTTGTTGCAGTTGCGCGATAGTGTCGTTGGCATCCATGACGGAAAGATAGGCGTGGCCGGCTCGGGGGTCAACCGGCGGCGCGCGGCCCCGGCTGCCAGCGCTGGATGAAGTCCAGGCAGGCTTCGGGGTCCAGCGGCGGCGACAGCCAGTAACCCTGGACCTGGTCGCAGCCGTGCCGACGCAGGAATTCCAGCTGGCGTTCGTCTTCCACGCCCTCGGCGACCACGTCCAGGGCCAATGAATGGCCCATGGCGATGATGGTCGCGGTGATCGCCTCGTCGTCCGGATCGCGGTGGATGTCGGCGATGAATTCCTTGTCGATCTTGAGCGTGTCGATCGGCAGGCGCTTGAGGTAGACCAGCGACGAATAGCCGGTGCCGAAGTCGTCGATGGCCAGGGTCACGCCCAGGTCCTGCAGGCGATTGAGCACGTCGGTGGCCTGCTGCGCGTTCTGCATCACCATGCTCTCGGTGACTTCCAGCTCGATCCGGTCGGCAGGGACGCCATGGGTAGCCAGCGCGGTTTGCAGTTGCTCGACCAGGTTGCCGCGCAACAACTGCAGCACCGACAGGTTGATGCCAATGACGATTTCGGTGAGTCCGAGGTCGCGCCAGCGCCGCAGGGTGCGACAGGCCTCGAGCAATACCCATTCGCCGATCGGCAGGATCAGGCCGCTTTCTTCGGCCAGCGGAATGAAATCCGCCGGGCCGATCTGGCCGAGTTCGCCGCAATGCCAGCGCAGCAAGGCCTCGGCGCCGGTGATGGCGTCGTCGTGCAGGCGCAGGCGCGGCTGGAATTGCAGGCGGAACTCGTTGCGCTCGAGCGCCCTGCGCAAGCTGGCCAGCATCGCCGTGCGTTGCCGCGCCTGGGCATCCATGGCCTCGTTGTAGACCTGGAAGGTATTGCGGCCCGCCGCCTTGGCCTGGTACAT
>JANYBA010000122.1 GCA_025360985.1 Gammaproteobacteria bacterium
GTTGTAGGCGCGGCGCACGCCTTCGTTGGCCATGTCTTCGATGCTCATGGTCGCATCGTCCCAGCGCACGTCCATGCCGATCTTCAGGAATACCGTGACGATACCGGTGTCCTGGCAGATCGGCCGGTGGCCCTCCGCGCACATGCGCGAGTTGATCAGGATCTGGGCGATGGCGTCCCTGGCCGCGGGCGATTGCTCGCGCTCGTAGGCGGCGGCGAGGTTCCGGATGTAATCAACCGGGTGGTAATACGAAATGTACTGCAGCGCGTCGGCGACGGACTGGATGAAATCTTCTTGTCGGATGGTGGCCATGACGACGATTTTACCCTAGCTGGATTCGAGCGCCTGCCAGCGCGCGTAGGCCGATTCCAGTTCGTGCTGGAGGTTCGCCAGATGGGCGTTGGCCGCCGTCACTTCGGCGGCCGCGCGGGTGTAGAAACCGGGGTCTTGAAGTTGCGCCGTCAGATTCGCCAGTTCGCCATCGAGGGCCTCGATCCGCGCCGGCAAAAGCTCCAGTTCGCGTTGGTCCTTGAAGCTGAGCTTGCGCTTCGCTGCTGCTGGCGCCGGTACCGGGTTCGGAACCTCCGGGGTCAGGCGCGGCGCGGCGTTGCCAGGCTTGGGTTGGGCCGGGCGCTGCCGCAGCCAATCGCTGTAGCCGCCCACGTACTCCCCGACCCGGCCCTTGCCCTCCATCACCAGCGAACTGGTGACCACGTTGTCGAGGAAGTCGCGATCGTGGGAGACCAGGATCAGCGTGCCCGGGTAGTCGATCAGCAGTTCTTCCAGCAGTTCGAGCGTCTCGACGTCGAGGTCGTTGGTGGGTTCGTCCATGACCAGCAGGTTCGACGGCTTGGCGAACAGTTTCGCCAGCAGCAAGCGATTGCGCTCGCCACCGGACAGCTTGGTAATCGGCGCCAGCGCGCGTTCCGGGCTGAACAGGAAGTCCTGCAGATAGCCCATCACGTGCTTGCGGCCGCCGTTGATCTCGATGAACTCGCGGCCCTCGGAAACATTGTCGAGCGCGTTCCAGTCGTCGCGCAGCGCGGCGCGCAACTGGTCGAAGAAGGCGATCTCGAGGTTGGTGCCGATCCGGACTTCGCCGCACTGCGGCTGCAGGTCGCCGAGCAGCAGCTTGAGCAAGGTCGTCTTGCCCGAACCGTTCGGGCCGATCAGGCCGATCTTGTCGCCGCGCTGGATGGCGGTCGAAAAATCACGGACCAACACGCGCTCGCCAAACGCGAAATCCACGTGCTTGGCCTCGAACACGCGCTTGCCCGACTTCTCGGCGCCGGCAGCCGCCAAACGAACGTTGCCGGCCTGTTCGCGGCGCTCGGCGCGCTCGCGGCGCATGGCCTTGAGCGCGGTGACGCGGCCCTCGTTGCGGGTACGCCGGGCCTTGATGCCCTGGCGGATCCAGACTTCTTCCTGCGCCAGTTTCTTGTCGAACAGCAGGTTCGCCTGCGATTCGGCATGCAGGCGCTCTTCGCGCCGGCGCAGGTAATTGTCGTAATCGCCGGGCCAGCTCGTTACCTGGCCGCGATCGATCTCGACGATGCGGGTGGCCAGATTGCGCAGGAATGCGCGGTCGTGGGTGACGAAGACGACGCTGCCGGCGTAGTTCTTCAGGAATTCTTCCAGCCACGCGATCGATTCGATGTCGAGGTGGTTGGTCGGCTCGTCGAGCAGCAGCAGGTCGGGCGCCGCGACCAGGGCTTGCGCCAGCAACACCCGGCGCTTCATGCCCCCGGAAAGCGCCGCGAACTCCGAATCCTCGGGCAGGTCGAGCTTGCTGATGACCTGCTCGACCCGTTGCTCGAGCTGCCAGCCATTGCCGGCTTCGATCCTGGCCTGGACCGCCCCGAGCGCGTCCATGTCGATCTCGTCGCCATCGTGCAGGATGTGGTGGTAACGGGCCAGGTGCGCGCCGAGTTCGCCCAGCCCCATCGACACCACGTCGAAGACAGTGCCGGTGAGCGCAAGCGGCACTTCCTGCGACAGCCCGGCGATGCGGCTGCCGAAAGTGCGGACTTCGCCGTCGTCGGGCCGCGCTTCGCCGCTCATCAGTCGCAGCAAGGTCGACTTGCCGGCGCCGTTGCGGCCGACGATGCAGACGCGTTCGCCCGGCTCGACCGCAAGATTGACTTTTTCGAGCAGGCGCGGGCCGCCGACGCTGTAATCGACGTTCTGGAATTGGATCAGGGACATCCGGCCATTTTAGCGGTCGCGGCCGGCGAAAGCCCGATTCTGCGAAATCCCGCCGGATTTGCCCCGGCGCCGCAGGCTAGACTTCCGGCATGGAAACACGCATCCAACAGCTGTGGCAACGTGGCCTCGGCCACTTCCAGGAGGGCAACCTGGTTGCCGCGCAGGCCTGCTTCGAGGGCATCCTGGCGCGCGACCCGCAGCGCGCGCCGGCGTTTTTCCGCCTCGCGCTGATCTATTTCCAGCGCGGCGAACTGACCCACGCCGCCGCCCTTGCCGAACAGGCGCTCGCCCTGGGCCAGGAAAAGCTCGACATCCTCGCCCTGCTGGCAAGGATTTGCCTGGCCGCGGGTCGAGTTGCCATGGCCCGCGAATACGCGCATCGCGCCGCCCTGCTGCCGCGCGACTCGGCCGGCGCGCTCGATGCGCTGGGCGTCGTTTTCAGCCAGCTGGGCGAGCATGCCCGCGCCCTGGAAATGTTCGATTCCGCCATCGCATTGGCGGCGCCATCGGCGGAACTTTATTTCGACCGGGCCATGGCGCAAGCCGCCGCCGGCGCCCACGAGGCGTTCGAACTCGACCTCGAGGCCTGCCTCGGCCTGGATCCCGACCACGCGAAGTCGCACTTCCACCTCGCCCGGCAGCGCCGCCGTGGCCTGAGCCCCGGCCACGCCGATTTCCTGCGCAAACGCCTGCGCCAATTGCCCGCCCGTAGTGCGGAAAACGAGATTGTCTCGCTCGCCTTGTTCCATGAACTCGATGGCCTGGGCCGGCATGCCGAGGCGTGGAACGTGCTCGAGGGCGCGCTCGCGACCAGGAGCGCATTCCTTCCGCACGAGTCCATGCCCTGGGAAAGCCTGCGCGCCCTGCAGACCGAGCCCCTGACAGCGCCGACCGTGGCGAGGGGACCGATTTTCGTCGTCGGATTGCCGAGGTCCGGCGTGGCCGTGCTCGCCGGTTTGCTGGAACGGCATCCCGATGTGCGCAGCCACGGCTCGGCACCGGTGTTCCAGCGACGCCTGAACGCCGAGTTGTCCCGCTCGCTTGGGCGGCCGAGTTTCTGGCCGCTGTCCGCCACCGCCCTGGGCGAGGTCGACTTCGAAGCCTTGGGGCGCGACTACATGACCCAGGTCGGTGCCGACGATGACGCGCCGATCCTCGAGGCCGCGCCGATGAACGCGATGCTGCTGGGGGCCATCGCACGGGCGTTGCCGCGCGCGCGCTTCCTGCACCTAACGCGCGATCTGGCCGACAACGCGCTGTCGCTTCTGGCCTTGCCGCGTGCCGAGGCTGGCCTTCGCAACAACGATATCGACCGCCTGGCCGAAGATGTGGCTGGATACGACGATTTGATGCTGCACTGGCAGGAGGTCCTGCCCGGACGGATCATGGACGTTCAATACGAAAGCCTGGTCCAAAAACCCGAGATGGTGCTGCGCGTGGCCTGCGTCTTCCTTGGACTTCGCTTCCAGTCCAGCATGGTGGCGCACGACCTGCACGAGCGCCGCGTCGGCCGCGCCCTGCCCTACGCCGACCAGCTTGCAAGCTGGCCGGCGGGCCAAGCCGGCGGCCCGGGCCTGATCGCTATCGGCTGACCCGAACGGTGACGGTGTTCGAATACGCCGAGAACTTGCCGGTGGTCGTGTTGAAGGCGCGTACCCGGTAGAGATAGCTGGCCTTTGCCACGGTCTCGGCGTAGGTCGTGATGTTGGCGCCGACCTGCCCGACTTGCACAAAACTACTGCTTCCAGCCGGGGCGCGCTCGATGGCGAATCCCTGCTCGTTGCTGGAATTGTCGGTCCAGCGCAACGTGACCTTCCCGCCCTTGGCCGCGCTGCCGCTGAGTCCGGACGGCGCGGCGATGATATTGGGATCACCGGTCACGCTGATCGAAAGCGATTTGCTTGCGGTGGCGCCGCGATTGTCGGTCACGGTGAGCTGCGCGCTGTAACTGCCCGCCGCCGCGTAAGTGTGGCTGGTCGAGATGCCACTACCCGTCGCGCCGTCGCCAAACGTCCAGGCGTAACTGCTGATGCTGCCATCCGGATCGGACGAGCCCGCGCCGCTGAACGACACCGGCAGGGGCACGGCGCCGCTGCTCGGGGTCGCGCTGGCAACCGCCGTCGGCGGAACATTCGGCGTGCCACCGGCGACCACGAACAGGGTGACGCTCTGCGCCGGCACCGAAGTCACCAGGCTGTTGCCGCCCAGGGCGATGTTGGCGGGATGGGTGATCGTATTCGTCGACGTCAGTTGCCAGACCTGGGCCGTACCCGAATTGGCGAAGTTGGCCAGGTTGACGGTCACCGGCGTTGAACCGGAGAGCACCTTCGAAACCACCATCACGGTAAGCGCGCCGTCGCTGCCGCGCGTGGCGGCGAAGGCCGAGAGATTGTCGGGGTTCGGGACCGTGGCCGCGACCGACGTATCGCCGAAACCGGACTTGGCGCCATCGTAGTTGCGATACAGCTTCATCGCCTTGTAGGTCGGCGTATTCGCATCCGGCGTAGTCCAGCGGGTGGCGATGTCGAGGTTCTCGCGCCCGAGGATGCCGTAGATGTCGGCCTGGGTGGTGGCGCCGTTGATATGGCCCTCGGCGCCCCAGTTGTATTCGGTGAGCGCCAGCTTGAGCCCCGGGTAGTAGCTGTTCACCCAGCCCTTCATGCGCGGGATCAGCATGACCTTGTCGTTGATCCAGGTCGGATCGACGTAGCTCGTGTCCCAAAGCGCGCGCGTCGAACGGTTGCGCAGCTGCTGCATCGTGGTCGAGGTGTCGTTGCCGAATTCGCCTCCCTGCGGGTAGTAGTGCAGCGAGAACACGTCGAGCACGCGCTTGCCGGTCTGTAGCTCGTATTTGTGCAGCTGGTCGGCGCGACCATGGACGAGATCCGCCAGAAGATGATCGACTACGGCGCCATGATCAAGGTGGTTGATCCGGGCGCCGTGGTGGTTGGCCC
>JANYBA010000162.1 GCA_025360985.1 Gammaproteobacteria bacterium
TGCCACTGGCGTCGACCTGAGTTTCGCGCCGGTGGTGGACCTCGGCCGCGGCAATCGCGCCATCGGCAATCGCGCCTTCCACGCCGAGCCGGCGATCGTCGGCGAATTCACCCGCGCCTACGTCCGCGGCATGCATTCGGCCGGCATGGCCGCCACGCTCAAGCATTTCCCCGGGCACGGCTCGGTGCTGGAAGACACCCACTTCGACGAGGCGATCGACCCGCGTCCGCTCGAAGTCCTGCGTCGCGAAGACCTGGTGCCCTTCGTCGCGGGCATCGACGCAGGCGCCGACGCTGTGATGATGGCGCACGTCGCCTATCCGGCGGTCGCGCCGGAGCCGGCCGGGTATTCGCCGCGCTGGATGAAGGAGATCCTGCGGCGCGACATGGGCTTCAAAGGCGTAATTTTCAGCGACGACATCGGCATGGCCGCGGCGGAATCGGCCGGCGGCGTCGCCGCGCGCATTTACGCCCACCTCGATGCCGGCTGCGACGCAGTGCTGGTCTGCCCACCGGCGCTGGTCGCTGATTCTCTCGCTGCGATGGATTCGCGCCCGGCAACGAATGCCGGGGCGATGGCGCCCTTGTTCGGTCGGGGCGCGCCTGGCTGGAGCGGCCTGCTGGTCGATACGCGCTACGATGGGGCTCGGGCCCGGCTGTCGGGCCCCGCGTTCAAGGCAAGCTGACGTGCCCGATCTCGCCAAGGCCCTGCTGGATTCCGAGCTGCTGTTCGATCACGCGCAGATCGATGTCGCGATCGCCCGCATCGCCGGCGAGATCCGCAGCGATTACGTCGACGAGCGGCCGGTCTACCTGACCGTCATGCACGGCGGCATGTTGTTCGCCTCGCAGCTGGCCTTGCAGGTCGGCATCGACCTTGAATTCGACTACCTGCACGCCACGCGCTATCGCGGCGCCACCACCGGCTCGGGCCTGGCTTGGTTGCACCGCCCGGCGACGCCGCTGGAAGGCCGGCGCGTGCTGATCGCCGACGACATCCTCGACGAAGGGCACACGCTCAAGTCGGTGCGCAACTGGTGCGAAGACCAAGGCGCGGCCGAGGTCCGCATCGCGGTGCTCTGCGTCAAGAACCACGATCGCCGCGTCGACGACATCGAGGCGGATTACATCGCCCTGGAAGTGCCGGACCGTTATGTCTACGGCTTCGGCATGGACTACCACGAACAGGGTCGCAACCTGCCCGGGATCTACGCGCTGAAATGAGCGGGGACATCGCGCTGGCGATCATTGGTGGCACCGGTCTGTACAAGCTGGCGGCGCTGGAACAGGTCGAAACTCTGGTTGGCGACACCGTCTTCGGCGCGCCGTCCGGGCCGGTGCGGGTCGGGATATTTGCTGGGAGACGAGTAGCTTTCATTGCCCGCCACGGCGAGGACCATTCGATCCCGCCGCACCGGGTGAATTACCGCGCCAACCTGCGTCGCCTGCTCGACCTCGGCGCGACCCGAGTGCTGGCGATCAACACCGTCGGCGGCATCACCGACCGCTTTCCGCCCCGGACCCTGGCTTGCCCGGACCAGATCATTGATTACACCTGGGGCCGCACGACGACGATCTGGGACGAGCCGGGCGGCAAGCCACTCCATGTCGACTTCACCGAGCCCTACAGCGTCGGATTCCGGCGCGAGCTGGTCGCGGCCGCGGCAAAGGCGGGCGTCGGCATCGTCGACGGCGGCTGCTACGGCGCCGTCCAGGGCCCGAGGCTGGAATCCCGGGCGGAGATCGTCCGCCTGCGCCAGGACGGCTGCGACCTGGTCGGCATGACCGGCATGCCCGAGGCCGGCCTGGCCCGGGAACTCGGCATCGACTACGCCTGCCTGGCGGTGATCGCCAACTGGGCGGCTGGTTGCGGCGATGCCCGCGAGATCACCCTCGAGGAAGTCCTGGTGAACGTCGAATCGGCCAGCGCCGCCTTGCCCGGGCTCCTCGCGGCCCTGCTGGCCGGGCGTCCGGCGACCACTCCGAGGCCGGGGTGATTGTCAAGGCATTTTTGCTTGTTCATACTCAGGCCGCGCACACGACCCCGTGTCCAAGAGCAGCGGCCCGGGGAGAGAATTCAGACGGGGCCGTGGCGTTCCCAAACGATCAGTACCCGAGGTAGAACATGAGCAACGGCACCGTAAAATGGTTCAACGACGCCAAGGGCTTCGGCTTCATCGCGCCGGACGATGGCAGCGAGGATGTCTTCGTCCATTTCTCCGCCATCACCAGCACCGGCTTTCGCAGCCTCAAGGAAGGGCAGAAGGTCAGCTTCGAAGTCGTCCAGGGCCCGAAGGGCAAACAGGCGGCCAACGTCGCGCCACTTTGAACGTGGCCTGTCCAAGCTGAAGCTAGTATCGAAGAAACCCCGCCGCCCGGCGGGGTTTTCTTTTAGGATGCGATCCGAAGCCGTTGCCCGACCGGAGCCTGCCCATGAAACCAAGCCGACGAATCCTGCTGCTGCTCGCCTTGCCCTTGTTCGCCAGCTCGCCCGCGGCGCTGGCCGAGACCTGGGTCGCCGTCGGCACGCATTCGGAAGTCGACACCGACAGCATCCACCGGACCGAGGATGGCCTGGTCCACTACATGGAACGGGATCCGCCCAAGGCCGACGCGCCGGATGCCGCGCGCCAGGCCTACGAAGAAGCCTTCGATTGCCAGAACATGATCTCGTTCGTGGGACTGGATGAAGCCGACTGGAAGGCCCAGGGGCGGGCGGTCAATCCCAACACGCACGGCAGCGACTTGATGGACTTCGTCTGCTCGCGGGCTACGCCGCCGCCGGCAACCCAGGATCCGCCAGCGCCGGAAGCAGCGCAGGATCCGCAACCGCCGGAAGAAGCGCAGGATCCGCAACCGCCACCGCCCTGAGAAAACTCAGGCGTGGTCGAACTGCAGGCGCGCCAGCTCGGCGTAGAGCCCGCCCTGCGCCACCAACTCCGCGTGCTTGCCTTGGGCAACGACGCGGCCTTGGTCCATGACCACGATCCGGTCGGCCTTGAGCACCGTCGCCAGCCGATGGGCGATGACCAGGGTCGTGCGGCCCTGCATCAACCGTTCCAGCGCCTGCTGCACGGCGCGCTCGCTCTGGGCATCGAGCGCCGAGGTGGCCTCGTCCAGCAACAGGATCGGTGAATCCTTCAACAGGGCGCGGGCGATCGCCAGGCGCTGTTGTTGCCCGCCCGACAGGCGCGCGCCGCGTTCGCCCAGTTCGCTGTCGTAACCTTGCGGCAACGCCGACAGGAATTCGTGCGCTTCGGCGCTGCGGGCCGCGGATTCGATCTCGGCATCGGTTGCTTCGAGCCGGCCGTAGCGCAGGTTCTCGCGCGCGGTGGTGCCGAAGATCACCGGGTCCTGCGGTACCAGGGCGATGGCTTCGCGCAAGGCGGTCGGGTCCAATTGCCGGATGTCGATGCCGTCCACGCGCACATCGCCGGCTTGCGGATCGTGGAAGCGCAGCAGCAACTGGAACACCGTGCTCTTGCCGGCGCCGGAAGGGCCGACCAGCGCCACCGTTTCGCCCGGAGCCACGGTGATCGAGAAATCCTCGAGGGCGGCGCTGTCCGGCCGCGTGGGGTAGTGGAAGGTCACGTTTTCAAGGCGAAGTTCGCCGCGCACCGGCCGGCCCAAGCTCGCGGGATTGCTCGACACCGGGATCGAAGATCGCTCGCGCATCAGTTCTTCGATCCGTTCCATGCCGCCGCCGGCGCGCTGCACCTCGTTCCACACCTCGGTCAGCGAGCCGAACGATGCGCCGCCGAAGAACGCGTAGAGGACGAACTGGACCAGCATGCCGACGCTCATCGTGTGGCCCAGCACCTGGTGGGCGCCGGTCCACAACACCAGCGTGATCGTGCCAAAGACGATCAGGATGAAGGTGGCGGTGAGGATCGATTGCAGGCGGATGCGCTTGAGCGCGGCCTGGAGCGTGCGCTGCACGGCGGCATCGAAGCGGTCCGACTCGTATTTTTCCCGGGCATAGCTCTGCACCGTGTGCATCGCATTGAGCGTTTCCGACGCGCGGGCATTGGCGTCGGCGACGCGGTCCTGGCTGTTCCGGGACGCGCCGCGCACGCGTCGGCCGGACAGGGCGAGCGGGATCACGACCAGGGGAATGCCGATCAGGGTGTAGCTGGCCAGTCGCGGGCTGGTCACCACCAGCATCACCGCGCTGCCCAGGACGGTGACGATGCTGCGCAGCGCGATCGACATGGTCGAGCCGACCATGCTGCGGAGCATTTCGGTGTCGGCGGACAAACGCGACAGCAATTCGCCGGCGCGGGTGCGCTCGAAGAAACTCTGGTCGAGCGAGAGCAGGTGCGCATACAACTGGCGGCGCAGGTCGGCGATGACCCGCTCGCCCAATAGCGACACGAAGAAAAACCGGGCGCCAGTGCCAATCGCCAGCACGGCGGCGACGACGAACAGCCCGCTGAAGCCCCGATTGATCGATTCGGAATGGCTGAAACCCTCGTCGACCATGTGCCGGAACGCGACCGGTAGCGTCAGCGACGCCGCCGACGACACGGCCAGGGCCACGAGCCAGAACAGCAGCAACTTGCGATGAGGTCGCAGGAACGGAATCAATCCGCGCAATGAGACGAGGCGTTGGCGGGGCGATTCGGCGGGTGAGTTCACGGGGACGGCATCTCGCTCGTTTTCAGGGTGGCCGCGCCGCGACTGGCGTCGCGCAGGCGCTCGCCCACGACGGCATACATGGCGGTCGGCAGGCGCAAACGCAAGCGCAGGCCGTGTTCGTCGAAGGATTCGGCCAGCTTCTCCGCGCCGACGGCGGCAAGTATGGCGTGCACCGCCCCGGCCATGGCGAAATCGCAGGCCAATTCGGCCTCGATGGAATCGACCAGCGGGCGCCGGGATGCGGTTCGCAGGCATTCCGCCGCCGCGCCGCCGTAAGCGCGAACCAGCCCGCCCGCGCCCAGGTTGATGCCGCCGTACCAGCGCGTGACCACGACCATCGCTTGGTCGATGCCTTGGCCATCAAGCGCCGAAAGGATGGGGCGTCCTGCGGTGCCGCCGGGTTCGCCATCATCGGAAAAGCGATAGCTGCCGCCAATCCGGTAAGCCCAGCAGTTGTGGGTGGCGTCGCGGTCGACGACCTCCCCGAGCCATGCCAAGGCCTGGGCGGGGGTTCCCACCGCGCGGGCTTGCGCCCGGAAGCGGCTCTTCTTCACCACGATTTCGCTCCGCGCAGGCGCGGCGAGGGTGTGCGCGCTCATTCGCCCAGCAGGGGCTTCAATTCGGCCGGCACGGCTTGTTGCGGATACTTTGCGACGAACAGTCGAAGGCTGGCGCGGGCGCCGGCGACATCGCCTGCCTTGAGGCGATTGTGGATCTTCAGCAACCAGGATTCCGGATAGAGCTTTTCGTCGGCGGCGACGCGCCGGCGCAGCGACTCGGCGGATTCGGACTGCAAGCGCGTGCCGGTCACCGTGATCGTGTCGAGCGGAGTTCCCGCCCGGTCACGCTCGGTGGCGGCCGCTTTGGCGGCGACGCTGTCCGCCGCGGTATCCATCGCATTCGACTGTGCTTCCGCGCGGGCCTCCGGGGCCCGCGCGTCCGCAGTCAATCCGCTCAACGCGCCCACCGCAGGCGCGGCCTGCGCCATCGGCGCTGCCGTAGCGGCGGCCAGCTCGCGGCCACCCTGGGCCACATGCTCGTCGAGCCCATCATGCGGAAATGCGTTGGGTGCAGGCTGGTCGGCCCGCGGCAATGCGGGTTTGCTGGATGCGCGATTTGCAACGACGGGCGCTGCGGGCGGCGGCGGGTGGTTGAAGTCGCGCGGCGTCGCTTCCTTGAACTCGACGTTGAGTCGGCCATCGTCGGCGGATTCTTCGGCGATCGGTTCCGGTGAAGACGCCGGCAAGCTCATCGTTGGCGGATTCATCCTTTGCCAGGTGATGCCGATGACGAGCACGGCCGCGGCGGCGCTGCCAATTCCCCAGAGCGATCCGGTCGAGGAAACCCACGCCCGGCGCCGGCGCGACGCGGCCACGGCGTTCGATGCCGCCTGCAGGATGCGCGCGTCCAAGGCCGGCGGCGGATCGCCCGCGGGCAAGGCGTGGACGATGCGCGCCAGCGCGGCTTCGTTGTCGTCGAGCGGATCGGTGGTGGGCGGACGGGTATTCATGAGTTCAGTCGATGGCGCAGTTTGTCCATGGCGTAGCGGAGTCGCGATTTCACCGTTTCCCGGCCGACGCCGGTGATCCGGCCGATTTCCTCCAGGCTCAGTTCCTGTTCCAGGCGCAGGAGCACGGTCTCCCGTTGATCTGCGGGCAATTCTTCCAATGCCAACTGCAACCGGCGCCGTTCTTCGAAGGCGGACAGTTGCCGTTCGGGCGTCTGCGGATCGGGCTCGCGTTCAGCCCGCTCCACGGCATCCTCCGGCGCCGGCGGCCGGTGCGAGAGCGAGCGCCAGTGGTCGGTCAGGCGATTGTGCGCGATCTGGTACAGCCAGGTGCTGAACCTGGCCTCGGGCCGGTAGCGCTCGCGCGCGGTGATCAGGCGCTGCCAGACGTCCTGGTACAACTCCTCGGCGGTGCCGTGCTCGCGCACTTGCCGCAGCAGGAACCGGAACAAGGGGCCGCGGTGGCGGGAATACAGGGTTTCGAAGGCTGCCGCGTCGCCGCCCCCGTAGGCCAGCATCAGTTCCTCGTCGGTAAGCTCCCCAGGCACCATGCCGGGGAGCGTACGGAGTTTCGGAGTTGGCGGGAAGCGGAGCGCGGGAGTCCTCCGGTCGGATCACTGGCCGACCGCAACCGGCGCCGCGCCGCCCGTAACCGAACGGGCGCGGTCCAGCAACTGCAGGAACTCGTGGCGATAACCGCCGCGGTCCTCGCCGATCGCGCCCTGGGCCAGGTTCCTGACCTGGTTCCAGTTGAAGCTGGCGTCGTTGCGGCCGCCGCGCAGCAGGTCGGCATAGGCCGCCACCGCCGCCGCCCAGCGCAGGCGCGGGCTGGCCTGAGGCTGGACCTGGGCACGGGTCATGGGCGATTCGATCAGCCGGCTGGTGGTCGCGCCCGGCAGCTTGTAACGCAGTCGCAGCAGGCCGATCTCGTCGCTGCTCGCGCGGGCCATCGGCGCCGCCTTGCCGTAGCGCAGCGGGTCCACGCTCTCGCCGCCGGAGCCGACCAGCGTGATCTCGTACAGGGCGGTGACGTCGTGACCGGCGCCGATCTCGCCCGCGTCGACCTGGTCGTTGTTGAAGTCCTCGCGGCGCAACGCGCGATCCTCGTAGCCGATCAGCCGGTATTCGGCGACCACGGCCGGATTGAACTCGAGCTGGATCTTCACGTCCTGGGCGATGGTGAGCAGGGTCGACGACACTTCCTCGACCAGCACCTTGCGGCCTTCCATCGGCGAATCGATGTAGGCGTGGTTGCCGTTGCCGACATCGGCCAGGCGCTCGGCCATGGCGTCGTTGTAGTTGCCGCTGCCGAAGCCCAGCGTGGTCAAAGCAATGCCGGACTTGCGCTGGTCGGCGATCATCGTCTCCAACGCTTTCTGGTCGAAGGTGCCGACGTTGAAGTCGCCGTCGGTGGCGAGGATGACCCGGTTCACGCCATTGCGCTGGAACGACTGCCGCGCCGTCGCATACGCCAACTGCAAGCCCTGGCCGCCGTTGGTCGAGCCGCCCGCCTGCAACTGGTCGAGCGAGGCGAGGATGGTCGCCTTCTGGTCGCCCGGGGTCGGTGGCAACACCAGTCCGGCGCTGCCGGCGTAGACGACGATCGATACGCGGTCCTGCGGGCGCAGTTGCGACACCAGTTGGCGGAAGCTGTCCTTGAGTAGTGGCAACTTGTCGGGCTCGTCCATCGAGCCGGAGGTGTCGATCAGAAAAACCAGATTTGCGGCCGGGATCTGCGCCTTGGGAACGTCATAGCCCTGGATGCCGATCTGCAGCAACTGGTGTCTCGCATTCCAGGGCGCCGGCGCGATCTCGGTGCTGACCCGGAATGGTTGTTCGCGCGTCGCTGGCGCCGGGTAGCCGTAGTCGAAATAGTTGATCATTTCCTCGGCGCGCACGGCATCGGCGGGCGGCCGCTCGCCGGCGACCAGCATGCGCCGGACGTTGCTGTAGCTGCCGGTGTCGACGTCGATGGAAAAAGTGCTGACCGGATTCTCGGCCACGCGCTGGATCGGATTGTCGTCGAAGGCCTGATAATGCTCGGTGTTCGCCTCGACAACGGCATTCGGCGAGACGAGGCCCGATGCCGGCATGTTCAACGCCGCCACGCGTGGCGAAGCCGGCGGCTGGGCCTGGAGGCGCGCGCCGGTCACCATCACCTGGTCGACGGCCCCGCCATCGGCCGCGGCGGTTTCGGCAAGCGCCTGCTTCTCCACCTTGGCGTCAATCGTAGCCATGGCCACTGGGGGCGGCGCCGGCTGGCCTGCGCGTTGCCGGGCGATTTCGTCGCCTTCCTCCCGGGAGGACGCGGCGGATTGTTCGTGGGTCGGCGCCGGGCTGCAGGCGCTGAGCAGGGCCAGGGATACGGCAAGGAAGAGCGGGGAAGGGCGCATGGCGAACTCCGTTGGTTGGGGGCGCAAGTGGAACGCGCCGGGCCAGGGAACGGGGTTACGCAGACTTCAGCTTGGCTTTGGCTCGACCTTCACCGGCAGCCGGCCTTCCGACAATTGCACTTCCAGGGTCTGGCCAGTGGTCGCGTCGGCGGCGCGGCGCAGCACAAGCCCGCCGGCGTCGCGGACGATGGCGTAGCCACGCGCCAAGGTGGCCAGCGGGCTGACCGAGTTGAGCGTCCGGCCAAGTCCGCGCAGGGCCGTAGCACGTTGCTCCAGGCCGCGGACGATGCGCTGGTCGAGCCTTTGCCGGAGCGCGGCCAATCGCAGTTGGCCACGTTCGAGCCGAGATCCGGGCGACTGCGCTTGCAAGCGAAGCCAGGCCTGGTCGTTTCGTTGCGCCAGGTTGACCAGCCGTCGCGCGATGGCGGTGTCCAGCCGCCGCTGGCTTTGCCGCAGGCGCATCGCAAGTTCGTCGCGAGCCGGCACCAGCAGCTCGGCCGCGGCCGAAGGCGTGGCGGCGCGCAGGTCGGCGGCGAAATCGGCAAGCGTGAAATCAACCTCGTGGCCCACTGCCGACACGATTGGCACCGGCGAAGCGGCAATGTCGCGGGCCAGGGCTTCGTCGTTGAAACACCAAAGGTCTTCCAGCGAGCCGCCGCCGCGCGCCAGCAACAAGGCGTCGTAGCGAACTGAAGCGATCGCCTTGGCCAGCATCGCGCGGATCACGGCCGCCGCGCCTTCGCCTTGCACGGGCACCGGCAGTACCTCCACGTCGACCAGCGGGAAGCGCCGTCCGAGCACGCTCAGCACGTCGCGCACGGCGGCGCCACTCGGCGAGGTGATCACGCCCAGGCGGCGCACGAACGGCGGCAGGGCGCGCTTGCGTTCCGATGCGAACAGGCCTTCCGCAGCTAGCTTGGCTTTCAATTCTTCGAAGGCGCGCCGCAGGGCGCCTTCTCCGGCCTCTTCCATGTGTTCGAGCGCCAGCTGGTAATCGCCGCGCGCTTCGTACACGGTCAGCCGACCCCGGACCAGCACCTGCAGGCCGTCGCGCGGCTGGAAGCGCAGGTACATGGCCTTCTGCTTGAACAGGGCGCAACGGACCTGCGCGCGATCGTCCTTGAGCGTGAAATACAAGTGACCCGAGGCCGGCCGGGAAAAATTGCTGATCTCGCCCTCGACCCAGACCTGGGCAAAGCTGCCTTCGAGCAGGTCCCGCGCCAGGGCATTGAGCTGGGCAGGCTTGAGTACCTTGCGTTCACGTACGAGGTCGATAGCCATGGCCGCAGGATAGCGCCCCGGGCCCCGTGCCCGGAACCGGGATGGCTGCCGGGCTGTTAAACTCGCCGATCAGGAGGCATGGGCATGAGTCTCACCTATCGACGCTTAAACGACGGCCTGCCCAGCGCGGGCGGCGAAGCGCTGCGACGGTTTCCGTCGGACGCGCGCAGCGCTCGCAACTGGGTGGCCGCCTTGCCCCGCGCCAATGCCCAGGCGGCGCAGATGGAATTGTCCGATGCCCTCGACAGCCTCGCCGGCCAGCGCCTGAAGGGCACGCAGCGCTTGCTGGTGTTGGAGGAATTGCGTCCGGCCGTTCTCGAGTCGGTCGGCCTGATGAAGCGGCAATACACCGGCAGCTCGCTGCCGCTGCCCGGCCTGAAGGCGCGGGCCGCGCAACAGGCCGAGACTTTCCAGCTGGACATGGCCGGCGCCTACCGCAAGGCCGCGGCCGACATCTGCGCGCCCGAGGGCGCGATCCCGATGTTCCGCGGCGGCGCCGTCGCCAAGGCCCTGCAGCGTTCCGCGTGGCACTACTGCCAGGCGGCCAATCTTTCCTGGCGCTTGTACCGCACGCCGGCCGAAGGCGTCTGGCAGGGGCTGCATCGCGTCTACCGATTCGCCGCCGAGCAACGACTGAACCTTCGCCCGCCCGAAGAAGCATTGACGGGCAATATCGAGACGGTCCAGGGGCTCTACTTGCAGGCCCTGCTGATGTCGGTGGCCAATCCGCTGGCCTTCAGCCAGCCCGAGCAAGACACGCTCTGGACCCTGGCCCGCGCTTTCTCGGGGCTGTGCCCCTTGCAGGGCGAGCCTCCCGACGAAGGCGCCGCCTGCGTTCCCGAGGATGCCGACCAAGGCCCTGGCCTGAAGCTGGAAGAGGAAAGCGATCCGCTCTGGCTGGACCTTCGGCCGCTCGCCGACGAGATCCGCGAAGCCCTTGCCCGGTCGAAAGACGGGGTGGCCGTCGTCGTTCCCGGCACCGGCATGGGCATCGAAGTGGCGGTCGAAGCGCTCTATCGCCTGCAACGCGCCTTCGGCATGATCGCGGCGCGCGCGCATCGCCGGCGCCTGGCGGGACACTCGCTGCAAACGGTGTTCGGCATGAGCGCCTTGCATTTTTACCTCGCGGGTCGGCGCGATTTCGATACCTTCGTGCGCCAGGTCGCGCAGCACGAGCACCACGAGCGCGGCCGCGCCGCCTGGACCATGGCCGGCCCCGATGCAGCGAAAGTTCCGATGTTCCCGGCCCGGGTCCTGGACCAGAGCCTGGGCGGCTACCGCCTCAGCTGGGAGCAGGCACCGTTGATCCGCGCCCGCGTTGGCGAGTTGATCGGCCTCAACCTTGCCGACGACGGCAGCGATTCCGACTGGATGTTGGGTGTCGTCCGGTGGTTGCGCTACGAGCCGGGCGATTCGCTGTCCGCGGGCGTGGAGTTGCTCACGCGTCGCGCCTTCGCGATCGGATTGCGCGCGGAAGGCGCCGGCGCCGAATCGGGAAAACCACCCGTGCGCGCCCTCGCCCTGGCGGAAATGCAGGCGGGCGCCGGAGTTTCCTACCTCGCGACCGGGGCGATCGCGGGTAGCCAGGTCCAGATCGGCATCCTGCACGACCTGGACGGAGACGTTTTCGAACAGCTGCCTGACCAAGTCCTTGCCGACGTCGAACGCGCGCTGTCGATGGCCGACTACACCATGCTCAAGCCGCATCGCGACGAAGCCGCGATCGAGGCGGCGGCCGTCGCCGCGGCGTCCGCAGCCACCGTGGTCGAGGCCGAGGCACCGCCCGAGCCGGAGGTCGCGCCCGCGGTTGCGCCAGCGATGGATGCGGGTGCCGGAGCCCCAGACCATGCCGCGACTGCTGCTGAAGCGGAAACCGCAGTCTTGGCTGCTGGCGAAGACGAGGCGTTTTCGGAAGCGGATGCGGAAGACTTCGCGATCGCGCAAGCGGAGGCCGACGCCGAAGCAGAAGCCATTGCAATGGCGGAAGCAGAGGCGGACGCAGCGCTGGCGGTCATGGAAGGCGAGGGGATCATCGTCTCGGTCGAGTCTTTTGCCGAGCTCGACGAGCCAGCTGAATCGTCATCGGAGTTTTCGACGTCCTACGAGTTGATCGAGCCGGTCGGTGAAGACGACGAGGCCAAGTCCGAAGACGAACTGGACAACGGCCAGGACTATCTCCGATGAGCGTGGGCGAAACCCACCCGCGCCGCCCGGCGCGGGAGGTATGGGTTGGCAAGGTGCGGGTCGGTGGCGATGCGCCGATCGTGGTCCAGTCGATGACCAATACCGACACCGCCGATGTCGCGGCGACGACAAAACAGGTCGCCGACCTCTGGCGGGCCGGTTCCGAACTGGTGCGGGTAACGGTCAACAACCCGGAGTCGGCGGCGGCGGTGCCGCGCATCGTCGACAAGCTGGCGATGATGGGCATCGAGGTGCCGATCATCGGCGACTTCCACTACAACGGCCACCAGTTGCTCGCCGACGAGCCGGCCTGCGCCGAAGCGCTGGCCAAGTACCGGATCAACCCCGGCAACGTCGGCTTCGGCAAGAAAAAGGAATTGCAGTTCGCCGCCATCATCGAAACGGCGATCCGCCATGGCAAGCCGGTGCGCATCGGCGTCAACTGGGGCTCGCTCGACCAGGGCCTGGCCGCGCAACTGATGGACGAAAACGCGGCCCGCGACCAGCCCTGGGATGCCGCGGCGGTCCTGCGCGAAGCCCTGGTGCGTTCGGCGCTGGACTCGGCCGAACTCGCCGCCGACATCGGCCTGACCCGCGATCGCATCATCCTGTCGGCGAAGGTCAGCGGTGTGCAGGAGCTGATCGCGGTCTACCGCGACCTTGCCGCGCGCAGCGACCTGCCATTGCACCTGGGGCTCACCGAAGCCGGCATGGGCAGCAAGGGCATCGTGGCGTCGAGCGCGGCCTTGGCGGTGCTGTTGCAGGAAGGCATCGGCGACACGATCCGCATCTCGTTGACGCCCGAGCCGGGTGCGTCGCGCACGCAGGAAGTGATCGTCGCCCAGGAATTGCTGCAGACCCTGGGGCTGCGCGCCTTCACGCCGCTGGTCACGGCCTGCCCGGGCTGCGGCCGGACGACCTCGGAATTTTTCCAGGAACTCGCGCAGGCCGTGCAGGAACACGTGCGGGAAAAAATGCCGCTCTGGAAGATCAGCAACCCGGGCGCGGAAAACCTGACCCTGGCGGTGATGGGCTGTGTCGTCAATGGACCCGGCGAGTCGCGCCACGCGAACATCGGCATCTCGCTGCCCGGCACCGGCGAAGCGCCGGCGGCGCCGGTGTTCATCGACGGCCAGAAGGCCGTGACCTTGCGCGGCGACAACATCGCCCGCGAATTCGTCGCCCTGATCGATGCCTACGTCGAACGGAAATTCACTCCGGCGCGAACCGACTGAGGTCGATCGCGAAACCGTCCCGCTCGTCGTCCCAGGCGACCGCGGCGATCCGCCAACCCAGGGGCGTGCGCACGAACTGCAGCGTCTTGACGCCCCGGGTCCGGAACGGACGGCCGGCGAGGATGCCGGATTTTTCGTACAGGCAAAGGCGCTGGGCGATCGCGCCGGCAAAGTCGGTGCGGGCGCGCAATTCCCGTTCCCGGAAGTCGACCAGGGTGCCATCGGTCAACAAGGCGCGGCGCGGCTCGATGAAGGCCTCGACGCCGGAGAATTCCGGATCGCCGCCGACGTTCTTGCTGACCAGGGCATTGGCGACGAACAACTCGCGCAAGGAATCGAGGTCGGGTGCGGCGCCGCCGGTATTGTCGAAAGCACGGAAGAAACGCTCGACCACGGCGTCGATCTCGGCCTCGTCGCCGGTGGTCGCGCGCCCGCTCATGTCGTCGCGTCCTGCGGCGCGCTGCGTGGCAAGCGCGACTCGCGATGGGTGATGTAGGCGTTGGCGATGAAGATGATGCTGGCGCCAATGACGGTGTAGTGGTCGAGGACCTCGTCGAACAGGAAGTAGCCGGCCAACGCCACCAAGGGCAACTGCATGAAGCTGATCGTCGTCAGCGCCGAGACTTCGCCCAGGCGCAGCGCGCGCGTCCAGAGCATGTGGCCGCTGGTGCCGAGCACGCCGGCGGCAACGATCCAGGCCCAGGTCCAGCCCTGCGGCCATTGCCAGACCGCAAGCGCGGGTCCGAGCGACATCGGCACCCACAGCGCGGTGGTCCAGAACACGATCCGGTCGGCAGGTTCGGTCGCGGTCAGTTCCTTGATCTGGATCGAGACCGTCGCGTTGAGGACCGCCGCGAGCAAGGCGATCAAGCTGCCGAGCGTGAAGCTCTCGGTTCCCGGTCGCACCACGATCAGCACGCCGATGAATCCGATCGACACCGCGGTCCAGCGGCGCGCGCGGACCTCTTCGCCGAGGAACAGCGCCGCCGCCATGGTCACGAACAGCGGCGACGAATACGACAACGCAATCGCCTGAGTTAAAGGCAGGTGGCCGATCGCCCAGAAGCCGGCGAACATCGAGCAGATGCCGATCGCGCAACGAATGAGGTAGCGCGGCAGGCGCGCGGTCTTCAGCAAGGACCAACCGTGCCGGTAAAGCAGGGGCAATGCGGCGAGCAGGCCGAAGAAATTGCGGAAGAACGCCACCTCGAACGTGTTCAGCTGCTTGGAACTCAGCCGGATGGCGACCGCCATGAGGCCGAAGAAAAAAGTGCTGGCCAGCATCAATCCGGCGGCGCGCAGGTGGGCGCGGGGTTCGCTCATTCGTAGAAGCTGGCGCCGATGATTCGCGGCTCCGGTTCCAGCGTGACGCCGAACCGGTCCTGCACCGAAGCCGCGACCCGGCGGGCGAGGCCGAGCAGCTGGGCGCCGGTGGCGTTGCCATGGTTGACCAATACCAGGGCGTGTTGCGTGGCGATTCCGGCGTCGCCGTCGCGATGGCCCTTCCAGCCGCAGGCCTCGATCATCCAGGCCGCGGACACCTTGCGCGACTGCGGGGAAGTTCCCGGGAACACCGGCAGCGCCGGAAACGCCGCTTGCAACTGTTCCGCGCGATCGAGTTCGAGAACGGGATTCTTGAAGAAGCTACCGGCATTGC
>JANYBA010000172.1 GCA_025360985.1 Gammaproteobacteria bacterium
TCGCGTACTTGAGGAAGGCGTAGAACGACTGCGTCCGGGCGGCGAAATAGCCGGCCCAGCCGTTGAGGAAGTAACGCTTGACCAGGTACAGGCGCAGGAACATGAAGCTCGGGTACAGCAACAGGCGCAATGCCATCAGCCGCGGTCGCCGCTCGCGCTTGGACGGCGCCATGCCGGTCGAATAACGATTGACCTTGTCCACGCGCGCGGCAAGGTCGGCTTCGCCAAAGTGGCGCATCGGCGCGCGCAGGTCGATGACGCGGCCGCTCACCTTCGGTTCGGCATGCACCGGCACGTCGTTCATGCCGCCGCAGCGGCGACGGAACAGGCGCAACTGCCAGTTCGGCCGCGTCGCCGGATGCGGCCAACGCCAGAACAGCCACTCGCGTCGCGGCAGCCGGTAGCCATCGGCACGCGGCGCCGCGAGTTCGGCTTCGATGATCGCGCCCGCGCCCGGCTCCAGCGCTTCGTCGGCGTCGAGCAGCAGGATCCAGTCGTGCGCGGCTTGGTCGATCGCCGACTGTTTCTGCGCGCTATAGCCCTTGAACGGCTCGACCGCCCAGCGCGCGCCGTGGCGCGCCGCGATCGCGGCGGTGGCGTCGTCCGAGCCGGAATCGAGCACCAGGATTTCGTCGCAGAAGGCCAGGCTCGCCAGGCAGTCGTCGAGCGTGCCGGCGTTGTTGAGCGTCGTGACGACGGCGCTAAGCGGTGGCCGCGGCATCTTCGTCCTGCGCGAACAGGCTGCCGGCGAACAGGGCCAGCAGGAGCAGGAACACCCCGCCCCAGAAGGTGGCGTAGAAGGCCAGGTGGGTGTTGAGCGGAAACACCGTCACCACCAGCGCCTGCATCGGCACGGTCGCGCGTTCGCGCGCCGCGGCCGTCGCCCAGTGCCAGGCGCGCCGCGCCAGCGCCACGCCCAGCAGCCAAAACGCCAGGCCGATCGCGCCGGTTTCGCTGAGCACCTCGAGCACGATCTGGTGCGCGAACAAGGCGCCGTCCTGGCCCTGGCGCAGGAAGAAATCATCGGACCAGGCGTATTGCCGGTAGGCGTCGCGGAAGCTGCGGATGCCGACGCCATTGACCGGATGCGCTGCGATCATACCCAGGGCCGAATGCCAGATGCTCAAGCGCCCGGCCAGGGCGACGTCGAGGCCGGTGCGGTCACCGCTGAGCGCGGCCATGCTGCGTTCGATGCGGCCGGCGAACTGTGGTGAAAAACTCATTGCCAATGCCGAAGCAAGGATCAGTCCGCCGCTGAACGAAAGCAGCAAGCGCTTCCTGCCAAAGCGATACCAGCCGGCAATCAAGATCACCAGTGCGAATACCAACCAGGACGCGCGCGAACCGGCCAGCAGGATAGCCACGCCGAACAGCGCCGCCGTCGCCACCCAACCCGCGCCACGCCAGCGCCGGTCGGCTTCGGCGAGCGCGAAGGGCGCCAAGCTCGCCAGCACCGGCCCGAGTTTCTGGTTGCCGGCGCCAAACACGCCAGTGAGGCGATCGGAAACATTGGCGCCACCCAGGCTCCAGCCGGTCAGCGCCTGCAGGCTCGCGTCCAGCGTCCAGGCCCCAGCGATCACCGCCAGCCCGACCATCACCAGCCGGCGATCGCGACGGTGCGCCACCGCCATCGCCGCCAGCCACAGGAACGGCAGGTAGCGCAGGTCGAGCAAGGTCTCGCGCCAGGATCGCGCGGCATCGAGCGAATCAAAGGCGGAAAAAAATTCCGGCAGCCAATAACACAGGAACAGCACCGTGATCAGCGCCCAGGCTTCGCGACTGAGCAGGACGGTGCCATGGCGAAAGCGCCGGACCGCCAGGATCGCCAGGCTCGCGATCGCACCGAGGCTCAATACCGCTTCCGCCGGACCCACCGTCGGCCAGAGCGCAACGAAGGCCAGTACGACGTAAGGCGTCCAGGCGAAACCGCGCTTCGTGTTCGACGCGCCCGCCGGACTACTAGCTGCGGAAAGATTCATAAACGCTCATGGTCTGCGCCTGCATCGAGGCCAATGATGGCAGAACCGACGCAGCCACAGGCGTCCGGCCCGAGAGCGCCGCGCGAGTGGCCGCGACCAGGCCAGCCATGTCGCCCCGCGTCACCGCGCCGAGCGGGAAATAGCGGCCGAGCAATTCGCCGACGCCGCCGTGCGCCCATCCGACTACCGGTCGGCCGGCGGCGAGCGCCTCGAGCACGGTGCGACCGAAAGACTCGGGCTTGTTGGATAGTTGCAATACGACTTCGGCCAGGGCATAGACCCGAGCCATGTCCGACTCCGCCGGCGTAATGGCGACGAACTCGGCCACGCCGCGCGAACGCGCCAGCGCTTCGAGCTCCAACACGTAGGCCTCGCGCCCGGATTCGCGCGCGCCGGGCAGCCACAGGCAGGCCGGCGTGCCGGCGTCGCGCAACATGGCCAAGAGCTCGATCGCTTCGGCGTGGCCTTTCAGGCGCGTGCCGCGCCCGGGCAGCAGCAAGAGCGGCCCGTGGGCCAGGGCCGGGAATTGCGCGGCGAGCTCACGTCGCCAAAGCGGGATTCGGGCCGGGTCCGCGCTGAAGGCGAGGGGCTCGATGCCGCGTTCGATCACGACCAGGCGTTCCGGCGGCGTCGCCGGCCACTGCGCCAGCACATGCTCGCGCACGCTGCTCGAAACGCAAATCACCGGTTCGCCGCGCGCCATGATCGACGAATACCAGCCGGGTGAATACAGGCCGTGCGCGGTGGTGACGAAGCGCGGCCCGGCCATGGCGCGCAAGGCCCGCCAGCCCAGCCAGGCCGGCAGGCGCGAGCGGGCGTGGACGATGTCTGGCGCGAGCCGTTCGAACAGCTGCCGCAGCGTCCAGGCATGGCGCAGCGTGGCGAGCGACTTCGCGCCGATCGCGAGCGCGATATGTTCGCTGCCGGCGGCTTGCAGGTCGGCGACCATCCGGCCGCCAGCGGAAACGACGATCGACCGATGCCCGGCCTGGACCAGGGCCTGGGCGATTTCCAGCGTGGATCGTTCGACGCCACCGTTTTCCAGCGCCGGCAGCAACTGCACGACGGTCAGGCGGCGCATGGCCCCGGCATTGCTCAATCGGTCAGCACGAACAAGGCCCCGCAATACGGGCACTTGGCCGAGCCGGTCGCCTCGATCGGCAGGTAGACGCGCGGATGCGAGTTCCACACGGCCATTTCCGGCGTCGGGCAGCTCAAGGGCAGCTGCGAACGGACGACCTCATAGCGACGTTCCGTGTTGGCAGGTTGGGACGGGGCTGTCGTCATGGCGGCATTCCGTGGGGCAGGCGCGCCATTTTAGCGCGCCTGCACGCCATCAGTGCGCGGCCGCCTGCTGCGCTTCCATGGTGATGTGCAGCTGGACTTCGTCGGTCGCCGCTTTCAGCATGCCGCCGACGCCGAAGTCCGAACGCTTGATCGTGGCGGAGGCGTCGAAGCCGACTGCCGGCACCTTGTACATCGGATGCGGGCCGATGCCATTGATGGTGACGTCGAATACCACCGGCTGGGTCACGCCGTGGATGGTCAGGTCGCCGGCGACGGCGAGCTTGTCCTTGCCGAGCACCGTGACCTTGTTGCTCTTGAAGTGCGCGGTCGGGAATTTTTCGACGTCGAGGAAGCTCTCGCCCTTCAGATCGTTGTCCAAGGCCGGGATGCCGAAGCTCAGGCTCGACATCGGCAGGTCCACGTCGATGCTCGAATTGGCTGGAGCCGCCGGATCGAATTCGAAGTGGCCGCTCGGCTGGGTCAATCGGCCGGAGATGTGCGAGAAGCCCATGTGGGTGTAGGTGAACGTCACCTGGGTATGGCGGTCGTTGATGATGTACTGGGCGGCAAAGACGGTCGGGGCGAGGACCATGGCGAGCAATGCCGCAGCAGCAGCGATGGGGCGACGGATCATGGCGGGTTTCCTGGAGGCGAAAACAGCGGCGGGTGGAAGGGAAGTTTACCGAGCCGGAGGCTGCTAAGCTCGCCGCGCGATGAATGCCGACTTAAGCGCGACCTGGATCCTGCACGACAGCCACGCCGGAACTCGCCGGCAGGCAGCGGCCCTGGCCCATGCCCTGGCCTTGCCATGGCGCGAATGGGTGTTGCGGCCGCGGGCGCCGGCGCGCTGGCTGGCGCCACGAATCGTATCGAGTGCGGCGGCCGGTTTCGGCGATGACTTCGCGGCGGCGCTGCGCGACCAACCGCCGGGCCTGGCCATTGGCTGCGGGCGGCAAGCGGCGCTGGCGACGCGCCATGCGCGCGCGGCGGGCGCGACGACGGTGCAGATCCTCGATCCGCGCATCGATCCGCGCCACTGGGATTGGGTTATCGCCCCCGAGCACGATGGTCTGGTCGGCGACAACGTGCTTACGCTCTGCGGCAGCCTGCATCCGGTCAACGCCACCTGGTTGCAACAGGCCCGCGAGCGCTTCCCGGCCATCGGCCGGCTGCCAGGACCACGCACGGCGGTGCTGTTGGGCGGCCCGACGCGCGCGGTGCGTTTCGACCGCAGCGCCTTCGAAGTGATGATGGCCAAACTCGAGTACTGGCTGGCGCAGGGCGGCGGCAGCTTGCTGATCTGCGGCTCGCGGCGCACGCCGCCGGAGGTGCGGACATTGGCGCGCACACGTTACGCTGCCGATTCCGGCCTCGTCTGGCTGGATGAATCCGACGGCGACAATCCCTACGCGGGCGCGCTCGCCTGGGCCGATCGCATCGTCGCCTCACCCGATTCGGTGAACATGATTTCGGAAGCCTGCGCCACGCCGGTACCGGTGTACGTCGCCGAACCCGGGCGCGCGACCGGGCGCGTCCGCCGTTATCTCGATGACCTGTTGCGGCGCGGGCGCATCCGCGCGCAAGCGCGCGAGCCCGAACCATTCACCGCCGCGCCATTGGTCGAAACCGCCCGGATCGCGGCCCTGGTCCGCGAACGGCTCAGGCCGCGCTGAAATCCAGGCCTTGGCGCCGGCAGGCGGCGCGGATGGTCGCGCGCGCGCTGGCGATGTCCGGGTCCTCGGGACAGAGCCGCGGCCGCTGGTCGAGCGTGCAATCCAGGCCGCGGGCCAGCAGGGTCGCGTGCGCGGCGCGCAAGGCCTCGCACTCGTTGCCGTCGAACACGCCGGCATCGGTCAGGGCGGCGATCAGGTCGGGCGTGCGCGTCGCCGCGGCCAGAGCCGGCACGCGCGCGGCGTGGCCGAGCACGCCGGCCTGCAGCAGGAATTCCAGGTCCACCAGCCCGCCCTTGCCCTGCTTGAGGTCGAAGCGCGCGGCGTTGCTGCGGTCGAGTTCGTCGCGCATGCGCTTGCGCATCGCCACCACTTCGGTCGCGAGTCCGGCGGCGTCGCGCGGCCGTTGCAGGACCTCGCGGCGGATCCGTTCGAAACCCGCGCCAACCTCGGCGGCGCCGGCGCAGACCCGGGCGCGCGCCAGCGCCTGCTGTTCCCAGGTCCAGGCGCGGTTGCGCTGGTAGTCGGCGAAGCTGTCCAGGCTCGACACCAGCAAGCCCTTGGCGCCATCGGGCCGGAGGCGGACATCGACTTCGTAGAGTCGTCCGGCTGCGGTCACCGTGCCGAGCAGGCCGACGAGCTTCTGGGCCAGGCGGGCGAAATAGCGCGGCGCATCCATGGGCGCTGCGCCGTCGGAAACCTCGTCGCCGCGGGCATCGTGCAGGAAAACGAGGTCGAGGTCGGAACCAAAGCCAAGTTCTTCGCCGCCGAGGCTGCCATAACCAATCACGGCCAGCCCGGCGCCGGGAATGCGGCCGTGCCGGGCCTCGATTTCCGCGCTCGCCAAGGCCAAGGTCGCGAGCAACGAGGCCTCCGCCAGCGCTGCGAGCTGCGCGGCGCTCGCGGCCGCGGACTGGCGCTCGGCCAATGTCGCCAGGGCGATGCGGAACGCCAGGCTCTGGCGCAATTCGTTCAGCGCCAACAATGCCGCTTCGGTGTCGTCACCGGGCAAGCTCGCGGCAAATTGCCGTACTTGCTGACGGATTTGCGCCGCCTCCGGCGCGACGCCGTCGATGCGCGTGTCGAGTAATTCGTCCAGCAAGAGCGGGTGCGCCGCCAGCCGCTCCGACATGAGGGCGCTGCGCGCGGTCACGTCCACGAGCCGCGCCATCGCCACCGGTTGTTCCTCGAGCAGGGCCAGGTAACTCGGCCGGCGCGCGATCGCCTGCAGAAGGGCCAGGCCGCGCGCCAACGCCGCGTCAGGCGCAGTGCTGTGCGCGGCGCCTTCGATCAAGGCCGGCAACACGTGGTCGAGTCGCTGCCGCGCGCGATCGGACAATCCATGCACGGCGGGCGAACGGGCAAAATCGCGCAGGCGCGCGTGATGCTCCTCGGCTTCGGCAAATCCGGCATCGACCAGCACGCCGGCATCGCCCTGTTCGGGCAACCCGTGCCAGTACGCGGCCAGCGCGGTCGGCACGGAGCGCCGTCGGCGCGTCTGCAACAGGCCTTCGAAGGCTTCGCCAACCCGCGCGCGATGTTCGTCCAGCACGAGTCCCAACGCCGCGCTGTCGTTGAAATCCAACGCCCGCGCGATGCGCTCGCGCGCCCAGCCCGGCTCCGGCAAGACATGGGTCTGCTGGTCGGCGAGCATTTGCACGCGGTTCTCCAGGCAGCGCAGGAAGCGATACGCCTGCGCCAGCGCGTCGGCGGTGGTCGCGGGCAAGTGACCGGCGTCGGCCAGGGCCGCCAGCGCCGGCAGCAAGGATCGCTGCCGAAGCGCTGGCTCGCGCCCGGCCCGGATCAACTGCATCGCCTGGACCAGGAACTCGATCTCACGGATGCCACCGGGACCAAGCTTGAGATGGTCGGCGAGTTCGCGCTTCTGCACTTCGGCATCGACCATCGCCTTCATCTCGCGCAAGCCGTCGAGGGCGGTGTAGTCGAGGTAACGGCGATAGACGAACGGCCGCAGGGTCTCCAGCAATTGTTCGCCGGCCGCGAGGTCGCCGGCCACCGGCCGCGCCTTGATCCAGGCGTAGCGCTCCCAGTCGCGACCTTCGCGCTGGTAGTACTGCTCCATGGCCGCAAAGCTCGAGGTGATGCGCCCGGACGCGCCGAACGGCCGCAGGCGCAGGTCGACGCGGTGGCAAAAGCCGTCGGCGGTGACTTCGCCAAGCAATTGCGCCAGGCGCTGGCCGGCGCGGGTGAACCAGGCATCGGCATCGAGCGGGCGGGCGCCGTCGCTGTGGCCGCGGCCGGTGTAGGCGTAGACGATGTCGACGTCGGAAGAAAAATTGAGCTCGCCGCCGCCGAGCTTGCCGAGCGCGAACACCACCATCGTTTGTTCGCGGCCGTCGTCGTCGCGGACCACGCCGTGGCGCGCGCGCTGCGAATTCAGCACCGCGTCGAGCGCGGTTTGCAGCGCCTGCTCGGCGATCCGGCTGCTCCCCGCAAGGGTGTCGTCGACCGAATCGAGGCCGTGCAGGTCGCGCCAGATCAAGCGGGTCGATTCGGCGGCGCGCCAACGCCGCAATAGCCCGGGCCATTCGCCTTCGCGGTCGGCATGCAGTTCCGGCGCCGGCAGCGCCGGGCCATCGAGGGTCGTCGCGAATTCCGGCTGCCGCACCAGCGTGTCCAGCGCGAAATCGCTGGCCAATATCAGGCGTTCCAGGCGTCCGCGGCCGATCGATTCTTCGGCGACGCCCGCGCGCTGCAATCGTGCGAACGCCCGCTTGAGCAAGCCGGCGCGCTGGGTATCGAAGGCCAGGGTCATGGCGCGATTCTGGCACAGCGCTCCGCGACGCCCGACCAAAGAAAGCCCGCAACGCCTTCAGGCCGCTGCGGGCTTTGCGCTCCCTCCCCCGGGCTGCACACGGCATCCTCGCCCCGGTTGCGGGACCGACGCACGTTGCAACGCAGCATTCACAGGACCAGCCAGGTCACCAGGGCCAGGAAGGTGCCCATGCTGACCACGTCGGTGATCGTGGTCAGGAAGATGCTCGAGGCCGTTGCCGGATCGGCACCGAGCCGGCGCAGGATCAGCGGTATTGCGGCTCCAGAAACGCCGGCAACCATGCAGGCGGTGGCCATCGCCACTGCGGTCAGCAGCGCCAGCATCATCGGCGAGCCGTTTTCCGGATGGCGCCGGGCCACGATGTACATGGCCGCGCCAGCCAGCGCGCCGGTGACGACGCCGTTCATCAGCCCGAGCAGGGCTTCCTTGCCGAGCAAAGCCGCGGTCTTCATGCCGCGCAGCTCGCCCAGGGTCATGCCGCGCAGCGTCACCGCGAGCGACTGGCAACCGAGGTTGCCGCTCTGCCCGCCCAGCACCGGCAGGAACATCGCCAGCACCACGATCTTGTCGATCGTGTCCTGGAAAATGCCGACCACGGCCGCGGTGACGAAAACCGTCAACAGGTTGATCTGCAACCACGGGTGCCGGAACTTGAAGCTGCGCAGCAGCGGCGTGGCCAGCCGCTCTTCTTTTTCGACGCCGACCATCGAACCGGCTTGCGCCGAGATTTCGAAGGCCTGCTGTTCGAACAGCGTTTGCCCGCGCACCTGCCCGACCAGGGTGCCGTCGGCTTCGCAGACCGGGTAGACCGGATAGTGCCGGGTGACGACTTCGCGCATGGCCTGCACGAGCGTCGTTTCCGGTTGCAGGAAAAACGGCGAGCGCAGCATGACCTGGTCGAGCGGCTGGCTGCGGTCGGCGTAGAGCAATTCGCGGAAGGCGACGACGCCAAGCAGGCGATTGCCGGCATCGACCACGAACAAATAGGTGACCATCCGCTTGCGGATCGTCTCGCGCAGGATGTCGACCGCGGTCGCAACGCTGGTGCCGCTGCGGAACACCGCCGGCGGATCCTCGAGCAATCGCCCGACGCTGCCCACCGGATAGCGCAGCGAATCCATCCAGTCGGTACCGGCCGGGGCCGCGGCCATGACCCGCTCGCGCGCTTCTTCGGAGAACGCCGAGAGGATGGCGTTGGCGCGCGCCGGCGGCATTTCCGCCAGCAGCGCGGCGACCGCCGCCGGGTCGGCCGAATCGAGCCGATCCACCGCCGACTGCGTGTCGAGCCTGGCGACGTGCTTCAGGGACGATTGCATGTTATCCGGCACGACAGGCTCCCGCGCGGGCTCCCGGACCCGCCGACTGCGACTAGGGTAACGGAAACACTTGGCGTACGCCCAAGCCCGGTCAATCCGGCAATGGCAGGTTCCTAGTACGACACGCACATTTTTACCTGGGCGCGGCGTTTAGTCTCGCTTGCAAGTTCCGCGCCGTATCGGCGCAGGTATTCCTGAACGAGTTTTACCGCTGCCGGGCGACGCGGAACAAGGACGTCATCCGCTACTCGCCCGGCAGTGCTTTGCCGGCGCTCCAGCCGAGCGAGGCGAGGCGGTCCAGCAGGGCCGCCACTTCGGCGCGGGCGCCGAGCGAATGCACCGGCAAGACCAGCACATCGCCCACGCCGGCCCGGCGCAAGGCTTCGCGCGCGGCGTTGACTTCGCCCAGGCTCGTTGGCAGGTCGGCATCATTCATGCCACGCGCGAGCAATTCGTCGCGCAGGATCCCTGCTACTTCGCCGGGCGCGCGGCCGCGCAGGTAGCCGTCTATGTCCTTGAGCACGACGAAGCGCGGCGCGAAATCGACGACCACCGCGGCGAGGTCGCGAATCTCGGCGTCGCCGCGATTGCCGGCCTGGCCGAGCAGCAAGCCGATGCGTGCGTTGCCGGCCAGGGTGCTGGCGATGGCCAGCAAGCCGCGCAGGCCATCCGGGTTGTGCGCGTAGTCCATCAGCACCTGCACGCCGCCGAGGTTCCAGCGCTGCAGCCGGCCGGGATTGTCGGCGCGATCGCCGCCAAAGCGCGCCAGCACCGCTCGCAGGATGGCCAGCGGCACGCCGAGGCGAACCGCCGCCAGGGTCGCGGCGGCGATGTTGGCGATGTTGTAGCCGGCGTGGCCGCCAGCGCTGAGCGGCATCGCCGTCACCGCGCCGAGGTCATGGCGTTCGTCGGCGCAGGACAGAACCAGTTGGCCGTCGGCGACGCCGCAGGTCATGCCGCCGGTCTGGCGATGCGCCCGCAACTGCGGATGGGCGTCGTCGAGCGCGAACCAGGCGATGCGTTTTCCGGTCGCCGCCGCACGCGTCCGCAATAATTCGTCGTCGGCGTTTACCACCAGCACGCCGGCATCGTCGAGCGCGCGGGCGACGACCAACTTGGTGTCGGCCAGGCCCTCAAGATCGTGGATGCCGTATTCGCCGAAATGATCGGCGCTGATATTGGTCACCACCGCGACATCGGCGCGGCCCAGCGCCAGGCCGCGGCGCAGGATGCCACCGCGCGCGGTCTCCAGCACCGCGGCCTCGACCTCGCGGTGGCGCAAGACCGTGCGCGCCCCCGCCGGCCCGGAGTAATCGCCCGAGGCCAAGGCGCGGCCTTCAAAGAACACGCCGTCGGTGCAGGAATGCGCGCAGCGCAGGCCGTGCTCGCGCAGCAGGGCCGCGATCAGGCGCACGGTCGTGGTCTTGCCGTTCGAGCCGGTGACCAGTGCGGTCGGGATGCCATGCAGGCCCGGCCAGGAAACGTTTTCGAAAGTTGGCAGCGAATCGTGCGACCAAGTCCGGCCGCCCTTGCCCAGGCCGATGGTCAGGCGTTCGTCATCGAGCAGATTTGGTAGTCCGCGCGCCTGCGCGGCATCGAGCAGCGCCACCAGGGCTGGCCGCGCTTCCGCGGCGGCGTAAGCCGCGAGCGTGCGCATGGCGTCGGCTTCGTCCCAGGCGGCGGCATAACCCGGCGCGTGCAAGGCGGCGACGCCGACGCTGGCGAGCCAGGCCCATTCGTTGAGTTCGGTGGCGGTGAACAATTGGTCCACCGGCGCGGCGAAAGCCAGGGTCGCGCCGCCGGGATGCAATCGCACGCAAATCGGACCATCCGACCATCCGAGTGCTCGGCGACCGAGCTCGACACGCGCCCGCCACTGCGCATGCAGGGCGGCATCACCCGCGTCGGCACCGACGGTCTCCAGCACCGCGCCCACCTCGGCGAAGTAAAGGTTGGGTCCGGTCAGTCGTCGCGAGTCTTCGAACGGCAGCGGCATCGCGCTCAGTCGCCCTCTTCCCGCGACAGGATGATGCCGCGCTCATCGCGGACCACGCCTTCCCAGTGCATCGCGCTGAGCGTTTCCTCGGCGGCGGGCGATACGTCCTTGACCGACACCGGCGACGGCGCTGGCTTGGCCACGCGCTCGGGCGCGCCTTCCGCACGGAACTTGATCA
>JANYBA010000195.1 GCA_025360985.1 Gammaproteobacteria bacterium
GCCGGCCACAACCTGAGCGATGTCCTCGGCCTGGTGCTGTCTTGGGGCGCGTTGGCGCTGGCGAGCCGCCTGCCGACCAAGCGCCATTCCTACGGGCTGCGCCGTTCGACCATCCTGGCCTCGCTGGCAAATGCGCTACTCCTCCTGGTCGCGGTCGGCGCCATCGCCTGGGAAGCCTTCGGCCGGCTACTCGCGCCCGAACCTATCGCCAGCGGCACGGTGATGGCGGTCGCGTCCGTCGGCATCGTCGTCAACGGCCTCACTGCTTGGTTGTTCTCTTCCGGATCCAGGCGCGACATCAATATCCGTGGCGCTTTCCTGCACATGGCCGCGGACGCCGCGATTTCGCTCGGCGTCGTCATCGCCGCCGTGGTCATGCGCTACACCGGCTGGCTCTGGCTCGATCCGACGGTGAGCCTGGCCATCGTCGTGGTCATCACCATCGGCACCTGGGGGCTGCTGCGCGATTCGGTGAACATGGCTATGGACGCCGTGCCGGCGCACATCGATCCGGCGGCGGTCGAGGCCTATCTGGCCGGCCTGCCGGGCGTGGTCGCCGTGCACGACCTGCACGTCTGGGGCATGAGCACGACCGAGATCGCCTTGACCGTCCATTTGGTGAAGCCAGACGCCCGCGTCGACGACGAACTGCTGGCGCGCATCCGCCACGAACTGCACGAACACTTCGAGATCGGCCACTCGACCGTGCAATTCGAGCTCGGCGACGCCGCGCATCCCTGCGCGCAGGCGCCGGGCGCGGCGGTGTGATGCCGATTCAGGCGACCCCGTGGCCCAGCGCTAGACTGCGCCGCGGGAATACATGACTTTACTTGAGCGCGCCCAGCAATCCGCCCAGCATTCCGCCACCCGGCAGCGAGCCGGCGGGGGTCATCTTGTCGACGATCTGCGGCAGCAGTTCCGCCAGATGACTGGACAACTCTTGCGGCGAGAAGCCCAGCTTCTGGGCAATGGCCTGGATTTGCGCATTGCCGAGTACGGCCTGGATTTGCGTCGGACTGATCGCGTGGTTCTGGCCGCTGCCGACCCAGGAGCCGACGATATTGCCGAGGCCCTGTTGCTCGAATGCGGAAACCAGGCCCGACAGACCACCCGAATGGTTGTTGATCAAGCCGCCGATTTCGTCGACGAGCGCGGAGTGCTGGCCGCTGTTGCTGCCGGACAATGAACCCATGACCTGACCAGCGATCGAATCGAGAAGTCCCACGGCGCTCTCCTTTAGTTGAACTGTAGCCAGACTACTCCTCACCTCCCGTACTGACTCAACACCCCCGCGATGGTCGCGGTCATCAGCGTGGCGATGGTGCCGCCGAGGACGGCGAGCAGGCCGTAGCGGGCGAGATCATGGCGTCGTTCCGGCGCGAGGCTGCCGATGCCGCCGATCTGGATGGCGATCGAGCTGAAGTTGGCGAATCCGCACAGGGCGTAGGTCAGGATCAGGCGGGTGTGCGCGCCGATCTGGCCGACGCCGTCGCCGACCGGGATGCTTGACAGCTGCAAGTAGGCGAAGAATTCGTTGAGCACGATCTTCTGGCCGATCAGCCCGCCGGCGATCATCGCGTCTTTCCAGGGCACGCCGATCAGCCAGGCGATCGGAGAGAGCAGGGTGCCGAGGATGCTGCCGAGGTTGACCGGAATCGGCACGGTGCGACCGGCATTGATCCAGGCGCTGAAACCGCTGGTGTCGGCGCCCCAGGCGATCATGGCGTTGAGCATCGCGATCAGGGCGACGAAGGCCAGCAGCATCGCGCCGATGTTCAGCGCCAGCCTCAGGCCATCGCCGGCGCCGGCGGCGGCGGCGTCGATGACGTTCGAGGTGGTCCTTTCGATGTTCATGCGCACGGTGCCGCGGGTCAGCGGTTCGCCGGTCTCCGGCACGAGAACCTTGGCGACCAGCAGGGTCGCCGGCGCCGCCATGATCGAGGCAGCGAGGAAGTGCTTGGCGTACAGCGCCTGTTGCGCCGGGTCGCCGCCGCCGAGCAACTGGATGTAGGTCGCCATCACT
>JANYBA010000205.1 GCA_025360985.1 Gammaproteobacteria bacterium
CGCCACGGTGTTCGGCTACTGGGTCAAGGACCCGGAGCGCTACGGCGTGGCCGAATTCGATGCCGACGGGCGCGTCAGCGGGCTGGAGGAAAAACCGGCCCAGCCCAAGTCGCATTACGCGGTGACCGGCCTGTACTTCTACGACGGTCGCGCCTGCGACTTTGCCGCCGGGCTCAAGCCATCCGTGCGCGGCGAGCTGGAGATCACCGACCTCAACCGCTGCTACCTCGACGACGGCTCCCTGCACCTGGAAAAACTCGGGCGCGGCTACGCCTGGCTCGACACCGGCACCCACGAATCGCTGATCCAGGCCGGCAACTTCATCGAGACGATCGAAGCCCGGCAGGGGTTGCGGGTCTGCTGCCCGGAGGAAATCGCCTACTTCAACCATTGGATCGATGCGGCGAAGTTGCGAGCGCTGGCCAAGCCGCTGGCCAAGAACGGCTACGGCCAATACTTGCTGAGCCTGCTCGAGCACGGGCGGGTCGAATGAAGGTCGTCGACGCTGGCCTGCCGGGCTGCAAGATCATCGAGCCCCGGGTCCACGGCGACGATCGCGGCGTGTTTTTCGAAAGCTGGAACAAGGCCGCTTGGGCCGCGCACGGACTGGACTTCGACTTCGTGCAGAGCAACGTCTCGGTATCGGAACGGGGCGTCCTGCGCGGCCTGCATTACCAGTGGCCGCATGCGCAGGGGAAACTGGTCAGCGTGCTCGAAGGCGAGGTCTACGACGTCGCGGTGGACGTCCGCCACGGCTCGCCGACCTTCGGTCGCTCGACGGCGGTGCTGCTGAGCGCCGACAGCCGGCGCGAGTTCTGGATACCGGAAGGCTATGCGCACGGCTTCGTCGTCTTGTCCGCGCGCGCCGTGTTCCATTATCTTTGTACCGCGCCCTACGTCCGCGAGGCCGATGCCGGCCTGCGCTGGAACGATGCCCGCCTGGCCATCGATTGGCCGGTCGGCGCGCCGCGGCTTTCGGACAAGGATGCGAACCTGCCGTTCCTGGACGATATCCCCCGCGATCGCCTGCCGGAGTTTTCCGAATGAAGATCCTGTTGCTCGGCGCCGACGGCCAACTTGGCTACGAGTTGCACCGCAGCTGCGCGCCGCTCGGCGACATCCTGCCATTCACCATCAATGGCAAGCTGCCCGGCGGCCAGCGCTGCGGCCAGGTCGACTTCGCCGAGCCCGGCGTGTTGCCGGCCTTGATCGCCCAGCACCGGCCGCAGCTGGTGCTCAACGCCGTCGCCCACACCGCCGTCGACAAGGCCGAAGACGAACCCGCGCTGGCGCAGCGCATCAACGCCGAAGCCGTCGCCGAACTCGCTGCGGCCTGTCGCGCGCTCGATGCCAAGCTGGTGCATTTCTCCACCGACTACGTTTTCGCCGGCGATGCCCGTCGCCCGATCCGCGAGGACGACCCAACCAGCCCCGGCACGGTTTATGGCCAGAGCAAGCTGGCGGGCGAACAGGCGTTGCGCGACAGCGGCTGCCGGCACATGGTCTTCCGCACCGCCTGGCTGTATGCGGCGCGCGGACAGAATTTCCTGCGCACCGCACTGCGGCTGGTGCGCGAGCGCGACGAAATGCGCGTGGTCAACGACCAGGTCGGTTCGCCGACGCCGTCGCGTTGGCTCGCCACCGCCACGGCCCTGGCGCTGGCCAAGAACCCCGACGTCGAAGGCACCTGGCACGTGGTCGCGGGCGGCGAATGCAGCTGGCACGAATTCGCGATGGCCATCGTCGGCGACGCCCTGGTCGCCGGCCTGCTCACCAAGGCGCCGAAGCTGATCGGCATCTCCAGCCGCGACTATCCGACCAAGGCGCGGCGCCCGCCGTACTCGCGCCTGGATACCGACAAGTTTGCCCGTGACTTCGGCTTCCGCCTTCCCGATTGGCGGGTCGGCGTGCGCGAGGTGATCGGCGAATTGGCAGAAGCGAAAAACGCCTGAGCGGACGACTACGCCGTCATTTCACCCCGTGCATCCAGCGTCGCAGCCAAGGCGCGGCGATGAATGCAAGGACACCGCAGGCCAGCCCCACCCACGTCAGTTTCCAGAACAGCGAGCCGTAGGTTTGGGCAGCGGCGACCCATGCCGCACTGTGTTCGACGACGGCGCCGGGATCTTCGATGGACGCGAGCGTGCCGAGTTTTTGCGCCAGCATTTCTGAAAAGGCCGTGGCCAGGAACCAGGTGCCCATCATCAAGCTCGCCACGCGCGGCACCGACAACTGGGTCACCGCCGACAGGCCGACCGGCGACAGGCACATCTCGCCCACTTCCAGGATGAAATAGGCCAGCACCAACCACCACACGCTCGCCCAGGTGCCGGTCGCGCCCGCGCTCTGCGCCGCCCAGGCGAGCGGAATGAAGGCCAGGCCGCCCATGAGCAGGCCGAACGCGCTTTTCGCCGGCTTTCCCGGGTCAAGTCCGCGCCGGTCGAGCCAGCCCCACAGCCAGGTGAACAACGGAGCCAACAACAGGATGAACGGACCCGGAAGAAAGGTGAGCGAACTGGCGTTTTGTTTCTGGAATACCGCCATGCCCAAAGTCATCAACATGGTGATGGTGGTGCATGCAAGAAACAGCGCCAGCGGCAGGCGCGATCCCGGCTGTTTGCGCTGCCAGCTCATGGCGACCATGAACGAAGCCGGCATCAACAGCATCGGCAGGATGAAATACCAAAGCGGCAGGCCATTGGCGTAGATCAAGGACGGGAAGAAATTCTTGGTCAGCATGCGGTCGGTGAACACCACCCAGGAACCATAGGTCTGTTCGTACAGGGTGAAGAACACCAAGGCCATGAAGATCAGCACCATCAAGGCGATCATCTGCTGGCGTTCGACCTTCGAGCACTCGCGCAGGACGAAGCGCGTGAACCACACCAGCACGCCGGCAAGCATGGCCAGCATCAGCAGCTGCGCCAGGGTGATGTCCACGCCTATGTCGAGTGCGAAGGCATTGTTGCCGGTTGCCCACATCAGCGCGGCAACCGGCGTCAGGGCCAGCACCGCGCCGAGGTAGATCAGGCGCTCCCGGCTTATTCCCGCCACGCGTTCGCGCAATTTTTCCGGGGCCGGCGGCTCGGCCTGGCCTTGCAGGTATTTCTGGCCCCACAGGAACATCGACAAGCCGGCGAGCATGCCAATGCCGGCCGCGCCAAAGCCCCAACTCCAGCCCTTGGTCTCGCCGAGCACGCCGCAAACCAGCGAGGCGAACAGGCCGCCCAGGATGATGCCGGCGTAAAAAAGCGAAAACCCCGAATCCCGCCGCGGGTCGTTTTCAGGATAGAGCTTGCCGACGATGACCGAGATATTGGGCTTGAGGAAACCTACTCCCACGATGATCAGGGCCAGCGAAAAATAAAAAACCAGCAGCGCTGATTCGTCGCGCTGGGCCACGCCGCCAACCATGTGCGCCGGCGAGCCGTGGTAAGCCATGCCGAAATGTCCGAGGCAGAGCATGATGCCGCCGAACACGACTGCCTTGCGCATGCCCAGCCAGCGGTCGGCGAGCATGCCGCCGAGCACCGGCAGGCAGTAGACCAGGCCGCCGTAGGCGCCGAGCAGGTTCAAGCCGCCGGTATCGCCGAACAGGTGGTACTTGGTCAGGTACAGCAACAGCAGGGCCTTCATGCCGTAGAAGGAGAAGCGCTCCCACATCTCGGTGAAGAAGCAGACGTAGACGCCCTTCGGGTGGCCGAGGAACTCGTCCTGGTCGAGCGCGGTGGCGGTGGCGGTCACGGGCGGGCTCCGGGTCTCGGCTGGGGGCAGTATGCCAGCGCTTTCGGGTAGCATGCGCGCCATGAGCACGACCCTGATCCTGATCGCCATCACCTGCGCGGTGTCGTTCGTCGCCTTCAACAACCCGAAGATGACCGATGCCCTGATCCTCTGGCCGCCGGCGGTGACCCGCGACAACGACTACTACCGCCTGATGAGCTACGGCCTGGTGCACGGCAATTTCCAGCACCTGCTGTTCAACATGATCACCCTGTATTTCTTCGGGCGGGTCATGGAGGACTTCTACAACGCCAGTCTCGGCGACTTCGGCTTCGCCTTCTTTTATGTGCTGGGCCTGGTCGCATCGATCCTGCCGACCTACCTGCGCCATCGCAGCGACGCCAGTTACCGCAGCCTTGGCGCTTCCGGCTCGGTCTCGGCGGTCCTGTTCGCCTTCATCCTGCTGCGGCCGTGGGCGACCATCTACATCTACGTGATCCCGGTCCCGGCCATCATCTACGCGGGCGCCTACATCGCCTATTCGATCTACATGGACCGGCGTGGCGGCGACAACGTCAATCACAGCGCCCACCTGTGGGGCGCGGCCTACGGCGCGGTGTTCACGATCGCCATGGAACCGCGCGTTTTCAGCCATTTCCTGGCCAGCCTGGCCGACCCGCACCTGGGCTGAGCCGCCCCGGCTTTGCGCCGCCCGGCGCTCGTGCCACCATTGGCCCGTCCTTTCAGCCTGGGAGCCACCGATGGATTCCGCGACGCCGCGCACCGAGTTCACCCTTCGCGGCATGGTCATCGGCATCGTGATCACCGTGGTGTTTACCGCGGCGAACGTGTTCTTCGGGCTGAAGGCCGGCCTGACTTTCGCGACGTCGATTCCGGCGGCCGTGATCTCGATGGCGATCCTGCGCTACTTCAAGGGCGCCACCATCCAGGAAAACAACATCGTGCAGACGGTCGCCTCGGCGGCCGGCACCTTGTCGTCGATCATCTTCGTCTTGCCCGGCCTGGTCCTGATCGGCTGGTGGACCGGATTCGATTACTGGATCTCGTTCTTCATCTGCGCGTTCGGCGGCATCCTCGGCGTGATGTATTCGATCCCGCTGCGGCGCGCTCTGGTCACCAATTCCGACTTGCCGTATCCGGAAGGCGTCGCCTGCGCCGAAGTACTGAAGGTTGGCGCCGGCAGCGACGCCGAGGCGGCCGAATCCAATCGCGCCGGCCTGATGGCCGTGCTGTGGGGCTCGATCGTGTCCGGCGTGTTCGCGATCGTGGTCGCGACCCGGACCTTCGCCGGCGATTTCGTCCGCTACTTCCGCGTTGGCGGCGAAGGCGGCGGCGTCACCGGTTTCGATTTCTTCCTGTCGTTCGCGCTGTTCGGCAT
>JANYBA010000145.1 GCA_025360985.1 Gammaproteobacteria bacterium
CGCATACCGCAGGAGGCTGCACCATGATCCGAGTTTGCCTCGTCGACGACCAGACCCTGGTCCGCCAGGGCGTGCGTTCGTTGCTCGAACTGGCCGAGGGCATCGAAGTGGTGGCGGAGGCCGGAGACGGCCGGCAAGCCGTCGAGCTGATCCCGCGCATCAAGCCTGATGTCGTCCTGCTCGACATGCGCATGCCGATCATGTCCGGGCTCGAAGCCCTGCAGGCGCTGACCGCGGCGGGGCAGTTGCCGCCGACCATCATCCTGACCACGTTCGACGATGACCAGCTGGTGCTCGCCGGGATCCGCGCCGGCGCCCGAGGCTACCTGCTGAAGGACGTGACCCTCGAACAACTGGTCAACGCGATCCAGACCGTCGCCGCCGGCGGCTCGCTGGTCCAGCCGGCGGTCACGCAACGGCTGTTGTCGGGGCTGGAGGGGCTGAACAACGATTTCGTCAGCCTGGAACAGCCCGACCCCCTGACCGAGCGCGAGACGGAAATCCTGCGGCTCATGGCCGGCGGATTTTCCAACAAGGAAATCGCCAATTCGCTGGGCGTGGCCGAGGGCACGGTCAAGAACCACGTGTCCAATATTCTTTCCAAGCTGGGGGTCCGCGACCGGACCCGGGCCGTCCTGAAGGCGTTCGAACTCAAGCTCGTCTGACCTGGCCGACAGCAGGGAAGCGCGACGCAGCGCCCGGTTGCCGGTGGCCCCTGCCGGGCGGCTGGGGGAACTGTTATCCTCCCGTTTCCTGCGGCCGGGCGGCGTCCCGGCCAGAGGCCGTGCCTGGAGAGCCGAGTAATGACCCGAGTTATCGAATTCCTTATTTCCCTGCTGGTTGTCGCCGCCCTGTTCGTGGTGATCGGCCTGTTCCTGCCGTCGAAGCGCACCTTCGAATACAGCGTCGAGACCAACCGCCCGATGGCGACGGTCAATGACCTGTTCACCGGTTTCAGCCGCTTCCGCGATTGGAATCCCCTGGCCCGTTACGACCCACGCATGACCAGCGAAATAACCGGTCCGGAATTTGGCGTCGGCGCCAAGTTCAGCTACCACTCGAACGACAAGGTGGTTGGATCCGGCAGTTGGGAAATCGTCGAGGCCGTGCCGGGCGATGTGATCCGCTACCGCCTCGTCAACGAGTCCCGCGGCCAGGACAAGGCCATGACGGTCCACCTGGAACGCACCGGCCAGAACAACCGCAACGTCAAGATCACCCAGCGATACGACGTTTCGTACGGGTGGGACCTGCTCGGCCGCTACGCCGGCCTGTACGTGAGCCGCAACGTCGGCGACGACATGAAGCGCGGCCTCGACAAGTTCAGCACCTTGCTCGCGACGATTCCGAAGTTCGACTACACCCAGCATCCGAACCCGCTGTCGTTCGTCGACATGCCGGCGCAGGACGTGTTGCTGGTCAAGACCAACGCCAAGCGCAGCAACGAAGAGATCGCCACCGCGATGACCAACCAGGTCAGCTGGATCACCAAGGTCATGGCCGCCAACGGCCTGGTCGCCGATGGTCCGCTGCGCATCGTGACCAACGAATTCACCACCGACAGCTACGGATTCGACGTGGTCCAGCCGGTGCGCAAGTCGGCGACGCCGGCCGGCACGCCGGCGGGCGAGCGCATGTCGTTGACGCTGGAAGGTCCGGTCAGTTACGACCAGACCCCGGCGCGCAAGCTGGCGATGACCGAGTTCACCGGTCCGGCGCCCGGCCTGCCGCGAGTTCGCGACCTCGTGCGCGCCTGGGCCATGACCCACGGCCGCGACACCGACGACCGCCCCTTCGAGGAATACCTCGGCGGCGTGTCGACGATGCTCAACGAGGACGCCAAGTTCAAGGTGTACTGGCCGGTGAAGTAAGCGGTCGATGATCGAAGCGACGGGTCTTCACAAGCGCTACGGACGGCTGAAAGCGGTCGACGGCGTCGACTTCCGGGTCGAGCCGGGCGAAGTGCTCGGGTTCCTCGGCCCGAACGGCGCCGGAAAATCGACCACCATGCGGATGATCGCCGGTTTCCTGGCGCCATCCGCGGGCACCGCGCGCGTCTGCGGCCACGACGTCCAGACTGATGCCCTGGCGGCGCGACGCGCCCTGGGCTACCTGCCGGAAGGCGCGCCGCTCTACGGCGAAATGGATCCACGCGGCCTGCTCGGCTTTGTAGCGGGCCTGCGCGGCCTTGCCGGCGACCGGCGCCGGCAGCGCATGGGTTTCGTGATCGAGCGGCTGAACCTGCAATCGGTGCTCGACCAACCAATCGACACGCTGTCCAAGGGCTTCCGCCGCCGCGTCGGCCTGGCGGCGGCGATCGTCCACGATCCGGCGGCGCTGATCATGGACG
>JANYBA010000294.1 GCA_025360985.1 Gammaproteobacteria bacterium
GTCCACGCCGACCTCGATGACCGTCGTCGCCACCAGCAGGTGCAGCCCCCCGGCTTTGAAACGCGCCATCACGGCCTGTTTTTCCGATGCCTTCAGGCGCCCGTGCAGGAGTCCGACCTTCAGGCCCGGCAGGGCCGCCACGAGCATTTCATGGGTGCTTTGCGCGGCCTGGGCTTCGACCAGGTCGCTGTCTTCGATCAGCGGGCAGACCCAGTAGGCCTGCCGACCGGAGTCGCAGGCGGCGCGGATGCGCTCGATGACCTCGCCGCGCCGCTCGGCGCTGACCGCCACCGTCGCGACCGGGGTCCGCCCCGGCGGCAACTCGTCGATCACCGAGACGTCGAGGTCCGCGTAGGCCGACATCGCCAGGGTGCGTGGAATCGGCGTGGCGGTCATCACCAGTTGGTGCGGCACCTTGTTGCCGGCCGCGCCCTTGTCGCGCAGCGCGAGCCGCTGGTGGACGCCGAAGCGGTGTTGTTCGTCGACGATGCAAAGGGCCAGGTCGCGGAATTCCACCGCTTCCTGCATCAACGCGTGGGTGCCGACCACCACGGGCGCCACGCCCGAGGCGATGTCGGCCAGCACCGCGACGCGCGCCTTGCCGGTGACCTTCCCGGCGAGCCAGGCCACCGGAATTCCCAGCGGCTCGAGCCAGGCGCGGAAACTCGCGAGGTGTTGTTCGGCGAGCAGTTCGGTCGGCGCCATCAGGGCGACCTGCTTGCCCGCTTCAATCGCCCGCATTGCCGCCAGCGCGGCCACCACGGTCTTGCCCGAGCCGACGTCGCCCTGCACCAGGCGCAGCATCGGCTCGGGCCTGGCAAGGTCGGCGATGACTTCGGCCAGCACGCGCCGCTGCGCGGCCGTCAAGTTGTACGGCAGGTTCGCTTCCAGGCGCTTCGAAAGGATTCCGTCGGCCCGCACCGGCGTCGCGCCATGCGCGCGCAATGCGATGCGTTGCCGGCGCAAACTCAACTGGTGCGCGAGCAATTCCTCGAAGGCCAGGCGTTGCAAGGCCGGATGCTGGCCCGAAGCGAACAGGGCGGTGTCGGTATCGGGCGGCGGGCGATGCGCCTGCAGCAATGCGTCGCGCAAGGAAGGCAGCGCCAGCTTCGCGCGCAGTTCGTGCGGCAACAGTTCGAGTGAATCCGCCGATGGCAATCGATCCAGCGCCCGCCCGACCAGGCGCGCCAGCGCGATTGGCCCGATGCCCTCGACCGCCGGGTAGACCGGATCCAGCGTCGTCGGCAGCGCCGAAGAGTCTTCCTCGCCCAGGAAACGGTAACTGGGATGGACGATCTCCAGTCCGTGGCTGCCCGGACGCGGCTCGCCAAAACAGCGAACACGCCGACCCGGCTGGAACTGCGCGGCCTGCACGCCGCTGAAGTGGAAGAAACGCAGCGCCACCATCGCGTGCGAGTCGTCGTGGATCGTCACCCGCAGCATCGGCCGGTAGCGAAACCCGCGCTCGACCGCCATCACCCGGCCCTCGACCTGCGCCGGCACACCGGGCAGCAAGGCGGCGATCGGCGCCAGGCGCGTGCGATCGTCGTAACGCAGCGGCAAGTGCAGCCACAGGTCCTGCAGCGTCAGCAGGCCACGCGCGGCGAGTTTTTCCGCCACTGCCGGCCCGACGCCGGCCAAGGTCGTGACCGCGGTCTCCCCGACCGGCGACAGCGCGGGCTCGGGCGTGCCGGCGGGTCGGCGTTTCGCCACTCAGTCGACCGCGAGGATCGCGTCTACCTCGATCCGGGCGCCGCGCGGCAGGCCGCGCACTTCGATGGTCGAACGGGCCGGGTAGGGTTGCGCGAAGGCCTCGGCCATCACCGCGTTGACGGCGGCGAAGTCGGCCATGTCGGTCAGGTAGATGCCGACCCGAACGACCTGCGCGAACGACCCGCCGGCCGCTTCGCAGACTGCGCGCAGGTTGTCGAACACACGCCGGGCCTGGACGGAAATGTCGCCTTCGACCAGTTGCCCCGTGGCCGGGTCGAGCGGGATCTGTCCGGACAGGAACACGTGGCCGCCGCTGCGCATGGCTTGCGAATACGGGCCGATCGCGGCCGGGGCGCGCTCGGTGGCGATGGCGTGGCGGGACATGGCGACTCCTGCGGGTGGCGACGATCCCAGTCTACTGGAAGCGGCCCCGGCGCCGCGCGCTCACAGCCGCTCGACGCCGTGCACGACGCCGAGCCGGCGCACGCGCCGGATCACGTCGGCCAGGTGCTTGCGATTGCGCACCTCAATGCCGAACACCATCATGGAAATGCTGATGTCGCGCTCGCGGTATTCGACCGAGTCGATATTGGAATCGCTCTCCGCCACCGCTGCCGCGACCTGGGCCAGGACGCCCGGCTTGTTGTCGACCTCGAGCTTGAGCGCCGCCCGGTAATCGCCTTCGACGTAGCGGTCCCAGGCCATCGGCACGCAGCGGTCCGGGTGCTTGCGGTACTCGGCCACGTTCGGGCAATCGGCGCGGTGCACGACCACGCCCTTGCCGGCGCTGAGATAGCCCATGATCTCGTCGCCCGGGATCGGATAGCAGCAGCCGGCGAAACTGAGCACGCCGCGCTCGGCGCCGGTGATCAGGATCTGCTCGGCGCTGGCCGAGGCGCGCTTGGCCTTGGGATTGCGCGGCGCCGGCGGCTGGCCCTGCAACAGGATCTGCGCGACGTGGCCGGGCATGCGGTTGCCGAGGGCGATGTCGGCCAGCAGTTCTTCCAGCCGGCGGTAGCGATGCTCGGCCAGGAAACGCTCGATCTTCTCCGGCAGCACGCGGTCGAGCGAACTGTCGAGCGATTCCAGCGCGCGGTCGAGCATGCGATGGCCAAGGTCGACCGCGTCCTCGTGCTCGAGCCGCTTGAGGAAGTGCCGGATCGAGGTGCGCGCCTTGCTGGTGACCACAAACTCCAGCCACTGCGGGCTGGGCGAGGCCGAGGGCGCGGTGATGATCTCGACGGTCTGGCCGCTGGCGAGCTTGGTGCGTAAAGGCACCAGCTTCTTGTCCAGGCGCGCGGCGACCGCGTGGTTGCCGACGTCCGTGTGCACGGCGTAGGCGTAGTCGAGCGTGGTGGCATTGCGCGGCAAGGACAGGATGTCGCCCTTGGGCGTGAACAGATAGACCTCGTCGGGAAACAGGTCGACCTTGACGTTCTCGACGAATTCCAGCGACGACGACGCCGCCTGCTGGCTGTCCATCAGGTTGCGCACCCAGTCCTGGGCGCGCAGCTGGGCGTTGTTCATGCCCTGGCCGATGTTCTTGTACAGCCAGTGCGCGGCGATCCCGCGTTCGGCGATCAGGTCCATCTCCTCGGTGCGGATCTGCACTTCCACAGGCGAGCCGTAGGGCCCGAACAGCACCGTGTGCAGGCTCTGGTAGCCGTTGGCCTTTGGGATGGCGATGAAATCGCGGAAGCGCGCGTCGAGCGGCTTGAACTGCGAATGCACGGCGCCGAGCGCGTGGTAGCACTGCATGACCTTCTGCACGACCAGGCGGAAGCCGAACACGTCCATGACCTGGGTGAAGCTCTTGTTCTCCTCGCGCATCTTCTGGTAGATGCTCCACGGCGCCTTGACCCGGCTGACCAGCCGGAACGGCACGCCTTCCTGGGTCAGGCGCTGGGCGATCTGCGCCTCGATCGTCGCCAGGGCTTCGCGCCGCATCACCGGCTGGCTGGCGATGCGCTTGGCGATCACCTGGTGCCGCTTCGGATACAGGGCGCGGAAGCCGTGGTCCTGCAGTTCGGCCTTGATCCGGTTCATGCCCAGGCGCTGGGCGATCGGCGCATAGATGTCGAGCGTCTCGCGGGCGATCCGGCGCCGCGACTCGGCGCTCATCGAATCGAGCGTGCGCATGTTGTGCAGGCGGTCGGCGAGCTTGATCATGATCACGCGCAGGTCGCGCGACATCGCCAACATCATCTTGCGGAAGCTCTCGGCGTCGGCTTCCTGGCGGTCGCGGAAGCTGATCTGGTCGAGCTTGGTGACGCCGTCGACCAGTTCGGCCACCGACTCGCCGAAGCCGAGCACGATCTCGGAACGCGGCAAGGGCGTGTCTTCGAGGGTGTCGTGCAGGATCGCTGCCGACAGCGTTTCCGCGTCCAGGCGCAATTCGGCCAGGATCGTCGCCACCGCCACCGGGTGGGTGATATAGGCCTCGCCGGACTTGCGGATCTGGCCGTCGTGGGCGGCGGCGCCGACCGCGTAGGCGCGCCGGACCATCGCCACCTGGCTTTCCCCCAGATACTCGGCCAGGCGCTGCTCGAGCGCGTGCATCGCATCCGGGCAGGGGTCCGGGTTCGATTCTCGGGTCGGCGCGACGGTGGTTTTCTGCAGCCGGGTCATGACCGAAGCCTACGCGGCCGCCGCGTGCGCAGCAATGCGGCACCGGCTACGAAAAACGGCCCCGCGGGGCCGTTTTCCAGTATTTCCGAGCGGTCGCCCGCGATCAGTCGTCGCCGATCTTGGTCAGGTCGTCGTCGACGACTTCGGCGGCGGCCCATTCCAGAGCCTCGCGCTCGCTGCGCTCGCGCTCGGACTTCTCGACCTCGTCGATCATTGCCTGGTCGATCTTGCGCGCGGCGATCTCGCGCAGCGCCATCACCGTCGGCTTGTCGCCGTGCTCGCTGTTGTCCAGGGTCGGCTCGACGCCGCCGGCCAGTTGCCGGGCGCGCTTGGACGCCATCAGCACCAGTTCGAAGCGGTTGTCGACCACCGCCAGGCAGTCTTCCACGGTAATGCGGGCCATACCTTCTCCTCGATCAGCCCGATGCCAGGATCGGGCTGCAAAATCAATGGGTTGCGTGAACTGGGTATTTTAGCACGACTGGCTGCCCCGGCAAGCTCGCGGGGGACTCAGCGCGCCAGCAGGCCGGCGATCAGGGCGGCGTGGCGTTCGGACTGGGCCGGCTGGCGCAGGCGGCTGGACAGGAACACCGCCTGCATCTCGGTGACAGCGGTCTCGAAGTCCTCGTTGACGATCACGTAGTCGAACTCGGCGTAGTGGGACATCTCTTCGCGGGCAGCGGCCAGGCGCCGGACGATGACCTCCTCGCTGTCCTGGCCGCGGGCGCGCATGCGCGCTTCGAGCGCCTCCCGCGACGGCGGCAGGATGAAGACGCTCATGGCTTCCGGCATGGCGGCTCGCACCTGGCGGGCGCCCTGCCAATCGATTTCCAGCAGCACGTCCTGGCCGGCCGCCAATTGCGGCTCGACCGACTGCCGCGCCGTGCCCTTGTAGTCGCCGTGGACCAGGGCGTGTTCGAAGAACTCGCCAGCGGCGATCATCCGCTGGAATTCCTCCACGCTGATGAAATGGTAGTGCTGCGCGTGGCGTTCGCCCGGGCGCGGCGCCCGCGAAGTGTAGGAAATCGACAGCGCGATCCCCGGCATCCGCGCCAACACGGCATTGACCAGGCTGGACTTGCCGGCGCCGGACGGGGCCGCGACGATGAAGAGCGTTCCTCGCTGGCTCATTCGAGGTTCTGCACCTGTTCGCGCAGCTGTTCGATCAGCACCTTCAATTCGACCGCGGCCTGGGTCGTGCGCGCGTCCACCGATTTCGAGCCCAGCGTATTGGCTTCGCGGTTGAATTCCTGCATCAGGAAGTCCAGGCGCCGGCCGACCGCCTCCGGCAACGCGAAGACCCGGCGCGCCTCGGCAACGTGGCTGCCCAGGCGGTCGAGTTCCTCGTCGACGTCTATTTTTTGCAGGTTGAGCACCACTTCCTGTTCCAGCCGCCCCGGCTCCAGCGGCAGCTTGAGGTCGGCGAGCCTGGCTTCCGCCGCCTCAAGCTGGTCATTCGCGACGGTCTGAGCGACGAGGCGCGCTCAGGCGCGCTGACGCGCTCAGGCGCCTCGGGGGCCGTTTACGACGGGAAATACGACGACTGGGGGACGCGGGCGCGGCTCCTCGATGCGCTCGCGGCGGCGGCACGCGCGATCGATCTCGTCGACCGAGGTCGTGTCGAGGAGGCGCGAGCGGAGCTCGTGGCG
>JANYBA010000322.1 GCA_025360985.1 Gammaproteobacteria bacterium
TGGTCGGATCCAGGATGCCCATGGCAACCATGTCGCCGTATTCACCGGTCTGGGCGTTGTAGCCGTAGTTGCCGGTGCCCTGCTTGACGTTGTTCAACACCACCGACGGCTCTTCGCCGCAGTTGGTGACGATCTCGCGCAGCGGGGCTTCCATGGCGCGCAGGGCGATGGTGATGCCGTGGTTCTGGTCTTCGTTGGCGCCCTTGAGGCCGGCGATCGCCGACAGGGCACGGATCAGGGCAACACCGCCGCCCGGGACCACGCCCTGCTCGACGAGATGACGCCGGAACTGCGCGCGCAGGCGCAGGGCGTGGTGCTGCGCAACGGCAGCCCGTTCATGCTGGGCCTGACCGGCGCGGTGCTCGACGTCGCGCTCGAGGCGCGCCACGCCAACGCGCTGGACGGCTGAGCCAGGGACAGCGCTCCTTCAGGCTCTACGCAGCCAGGCGTAGGCAGTTGCCGCATGCAGGCCGTACTTGAGCAACCCGCGCTTGCGGTTGATCGAAATTCGGGGCAACTGCAGGGGATCGCTGGCCGCGCTCGCGGGCCCGCGCCGCGTGGTGACCGCCGTCGCATAGCCGGCCTCGCGCAAAAGCGCCACACATCGTTCGTCGTAACCGCCGAACGGATAGCAAAAGTGCGTCACCGGCGCGCCCGTCACGCGTTCAAGCTGCCGCCGGCTCTCGGTGATCTCGAACCTGGCCAAATCGGTGTCGATCTGATCCAGGCGCGGGTGGCTCACGGTATGCGAACCGATCTCGTTGCCGAGCTCCAGCCACTGGCCGATCGCGCGCTCGTCCATCACGGGCTTGGCCACACCGATGGCTTGAGCATCCCAGTCGTTGTGGCTACCGATCGATCCCGAGACGACATAGCAGGTCGCCCGGAATCCGTATTGGCGAAGGATCGGCGCGGCATGGACCAGATTGTCGAGGTAGCCGTCATCGAAGCTCAGCACCACGAGTTTCCCGGATAGCCTGCGGCCGAGGGCGGCCATCCCTTCGCCGATTCCGACGCCGCGGATGCCCAGCCGGCGCAGCAACCAGCACTGTCGATCGAAATTCTCGATCGACACGTAAAGTTGCTTGGCGCTGGCGCCGGGCGGGGGCGTGCCAATGTTGTGGTAGGTGAAGATGCGCAGAAGGGACATGTCATTCGCTCGCGAACAGCGCGCGCCACCGTGCGGTCACGCTGGACAGTCGAAACCTGGCGTCCGGAACCGTCCGCGGCCGGTCGCCGTCGTGCCACACGCGAATGCGGTCGCAATAGTCGTCGAACATCCCCAATGATGCCGCAACTCTCGACGGCCCGCCACGCAGTCGCACCGGCACCGCGCGCATGGCGCGTTCGTAAGCGCGCTGCGGGGCCGTGGTGGCCAGGACTTGTTCGCAGTCGCCGATTACTTCCGCCGCCGCCCCGACGTCGTGGGTCAACATCGGGGTGCCCATGGCCATCGATTCGGCGAACACCAAGCCGAAGGTTTCCGGCATCACGAAATTCGGGAAGAAGGTGCACAGGGCCGAGCGGACCTCGGCGTGGATGCGCCATTGAGGCTGCGGACCGAGGTCGGTCACGCCGTCCAGGCGCCCGATCTTCCTCAGCTTGTAGCCGGGATTGCCGATTACCAGCCGCAATCCAGGAATGCGCCGCCGCAGCTCCCGGAAGGCGTCCAGTGCATACAACAAGCCGCGGTTCGGGGCCGAGAAGAAAACCAGTTTGTTGCGGTCGACCGGCGTGGCGTCGGGCACGAGCGAGTCATCAATCGGGTTGTAGATGGTCCGTGTCGGAAACCGGTCCCGCAGTCCCAGCTCGCCGAGCATGCGGTCGAGCAGCAGGCGCTGCCAATCCGACACGCAGACGGTGCCCATCGGAATGCAGTCGACCTGTGCAGCAGCACCGGAAAACTGCCGGCCGCGCTTAGTCTCCATCGTGAGCTGGTCGTGGACCCACAGATGGAAGCGGGCATCTGGATAGAGTGCGCGGACGTGCGGATAGGCTCGGCAATCCCGGTTCAGGACCACCTCGGTTATGCCCGGAATGCGGCCCGGGGGGCGGTATCGGCCTTCGATCTCGGTTCGATTGTGCTGGATGACGGAGGCGTCCAGCGCATCCGCGACCCGGACCAGGCTTGCCTCGGTTCCTCCGGTCGCCTCGTTCCGGATGGATCGGGTGTCATAAGGCCGCTGGCAGGTCGAATCCCAGAACAGGACGGAGCTCAAGCGCGTGACTCCAGCAAGGGCTGGCCTTCGGCCGCAGCGATGGGGCCCGCCGTCGGGTGGGTTGAAAGTGCCAAGGAGCTTCTACCTTGTTAGCGCGGACTCTTCTGGATGAGGTCCATTCTGGGCCACGAAGAGCGTCATCGCAAAACGAGAAGAGTACAGCGAACAGGAAGCGGGAGGCGATCAGGTTGAGCCGCCCGCGCCGGCTCCTCCTGGTCAAAAGTTCGGCTTGTCCAGCATCGCGTTGTAGCGCGCCGCGCTGACCATGATCTCGGTGCGAGCGTCGTCGGCCCCGGCCCAGCCTTTGAGCTTGACCCACTTGCCCTTCTCTAGGTCCTTGTAGTGCTCGAAGAAGTGTTGAATGCGCTCCTTGGTCAGCACCGGCAAGTCGTCCACGTGCTGTACCGAGTCGTAGGCGGGAAAAACCTTGCTGATCGGCACGGCGATGACCTTCGTGTCTTCGCCGGCCTCGTCGATCATCTTCAGCATGCCGACCGTGCGGCAACGGATCACCGAGCCGGGGATCAGCGGCATCGGCATGATCACCAGCACGTCGGCCGGGTCGCCGTCGCCGGAGAGCGTGTGCGGGATATAGCCGTAGTTGCACGGGTAACGTATCGGCGTGGTCAGCACGCGGTCGACGAAAATCGCGCCGCTGGCCTTG
>JANYBA010000330.1 GCA_025360985.1 Gammaproteobacteria bacterium
GAAGGCGGCGGCCGCCGCAACTACCCCTGGCTGCAGCGCGTGCTGGTGGTGGACGCGCCGGTGTCGGTGCAGCGATCGCGACTTATGGCGCGCGACGACATCGATGCGGATCTCGCGGAACGGATGATCGCCGCGCAAGCCACGCGCGAGCAGCGACTGGCGCTGGCCGACGACGTGATCGTCAACGATGGCTCGATGGCCAATCTGGAAGCCGCGGTCGAACGTCTCGACAGTCGCTATCGAAACATTGCTTTGTAGTAGGGCCCTTGGGCCCGATGTTGTGCGGCCGCAAGCGGCCCCCTACGACAGCCACAAGCCGCGGATCGCGGCGATGCCCTGGGCGCCGTGGCGATGGGCGTTCTGCAAATCCGAAGCCTCCATGCCGCCGAGCGCATAGATGGGCAACGAGACGGTTTCGCGCAAGGCAGCGAACTTGCGCCAGCCGAGCGGCGCGCGATCCGGATGGCTGGGCGTGTCGCCGACCGGACCGAGCACGGCGAAGTCGACGCCAAGGGATTCCGCCCGGCGCAGCTCGGCCTCGTCGTGGCAGGAAGCACCGATCGTGCGGCCCTCCAGCAACGGGCGCGCGGCAAGTTCGGCCAGTTGCGCGGCCCGAAGATGCAGCCCGCATCCGAGACGCGCAGCCAGGTCGATGTCAGCATTGACCAGCAATTGCGCTTCGTGCGCAGCGCAAAGCGCCTGCACCGCGGTGGCGAGCGACGGCAGGTCGTCGTGCTGGCGCGTGCGCAGCTGCAGCCGACGGATGCCGGCGACCAGCGCGCGCTCGACGCCTTGCAGAAAGGCATTGCGATCGGCGCAGTCATCCGGCGTGATCAGGTAACGGTCGGGCTGGGTCATCAGAGCGACAACCGGGCGATCGGCGGGCGGCATCGGGTAGGTCGCGAGCTTTTCCCGCGGCACCCAGGCCAGCGCCTGCTTTTCTCGACCCCGAGGCTTGCCGCGGTAGCCGTTGACCCGGTAGACGTCCAGCACCAGGCGCTTGCCGGGGTAGGCCTGCGGCACCGCGATCATCGGCGTGATTTCGTCGATGCGGATGCCGAGCTCCTCGTACAGCTCGCGGTCCAGCGACTGGAACGGCGTCTCGCCGATTTCGACCTTGCCGCCCGGGAATTCCCAGGCGCCGGCCAGGTCGCGACCGGCGGTGCGCCGCGCCAGCAGGATGCGGCCGCGCGCGTCGGTGATGACGCCGGCGACGACGTGGACCGCGGCTGGCGTCAGCTCAGCTGACCGTGGCACTGCTTGTATTTCTTGCCCGAACCACAGGGGCAGGGATCGTTTCGGCCGATCTTGGGATCGACGCGCGCGGGCGCACGAGCGGCGGCCTCGGCGACATCCGCGGCTTCTTCGTCGGCGCCAAGGCCACCGGACTCGGCGTGCTGGAACTGCATCCGTCGCGCCTGCGCCTCGAGCCGGCTGCGCTCGGCCGATTCCAGCGCCGCGACCTCTTCCTCGGTGCGGATGCGCACGCGCGCCAACACCGTGGTGACGTCGCGCTTGACCTTTTCCAGCATTTCCGAGAACAGCTCGAAGCTCTCGCGCTTGTATTCCTGCTTGGGCTGCTTCTGGGCGTAGCCTCGCAGGTGGATGCCCTGGCGCAGGTAATCCATGCGGGCGAGATGCTCCTTCCAGCTCTGGTCGAGCACATTGAGCATCAGGTGCTTTTCCAGGTGGCGCATCACGTCGCTGCCGATCTGGGCCTCGCGACCGGCGAAATGCTGCTGAGCCGCCTCGACAACGCGCCGGGCGATGCCGGCGTCATCCAGTTCCTGGCTGCCGGCCAGCAAAGCCTTGATGTCCACCACCACGCCGAAATCGTCGTAGAGGGAGCGCTCCAAGCCGTCAATGTCCCACTGCTCGTCGATCGAATGCTCGGGCACGAATCGGCGCACGTGCTCGACGAAGACGTCCTCTCGGATCGCCTCGATCGCCTCGATCACCGACTCCGATTCCAACAACTCGTTGCGCTGCTGGTAGATCACCTTGCGCTGGTCGTTGGCGACGTCGTCGAAGTCGAGCAGGTTCTTGCGGATGTCGAAGTTGTGCGCCTCGACCTTGCGCTGGGCATTGGCGATCTGCTTGGTCACCATCCCCGACTCGATGACTTCGTCTTCCTTCATGCCCATCCGGCGCATGGCGGTCTTGACCCAGTCGGCGGCGAAGATCCGCATCAGGTTGTCTTCGAGCGACAGGAAGAAGCGCGACGAACCCGGGTCGCCCTGGCGGCCGGAACGGCCACGCAACTGGTTGTCGATGCGCCGCGATTCGTGCCGCTCGGTGCCGACGATGTGCAGGCCGCCGGACGCGACCACCTCGTCGTGGCGCTTTTGCCACTCGGACCGGATGCGCGCCTTGTCGAGCTCGGAAACGTCTTCGCCCATGGCGGCCAGTTCCGCGTCCAGCGAGCCGCCGAGCACGATGTCGGTGCCGCGGCCGGCCATGTTGGTGGCGATGGTGATCGCCTTCGGGCGCCCGGCCTGGGCGACGATCTGGGCTTCGCGCTCGTGCTGCTTGGCATTGAGCACTTCGTGCGGAATACCGGCGGCAACCAGCTTTTCGGCCAGCATTTCCGAGGTTTCGATGGAGGTGGTGCCGACCAGGGCCGGCTGGCCGCGCTGGTAGCAGTCCTTGATGTCCTCGATCACGGCGTCGAACTTGGCGTCCCGGGTCAGGTAGACCAGGTCGGAATGGTCCTTGCGGACCATCGGCCGATGGGTCGGGATCACCACGACCTCCAGCCCATAGATGGTCTGGAACTCGTAAGCCTCGGTATCGGCCGTGCCGGTCATGCCGGACAGCTTGGCGTACATGCGGAAATAGTTCTGGAAGGTGATGCTGGCCAGCGTCTGGTTCTCGCGCTGGATCGGCACGCCTTCCTTGGCCTCGACCGCCTGGTGCAGGCCGTCGGACCAGCGCCGCCCCTGCAGGGTGCGGCCGGTGAACTCGTCGACGATGATCACCTCGCCGTCGCGAACGATGTAATCGACGTCGCGCTGGAACAGCGCATGCGCGCGCATGGCGGCATTGAGGTGGTGGACCACGGCCAGGTTGTTGGCCGAGTACAGGGTATCGTCGGCGGCGAGGATGCCGTCCTTGCGCAGCAGCTCCTCGGCGTGCTCCATGCCCGATTCCGACAGGTGCACCTGTTTGCCCTTCTCGTCGACCCAGAAGTCGCCGTCGCCGTCTTCGGCCTTTTGGCGAAGCAGCCGCGGCACGATCTTGTTCACGCGCAGGTACAGTTCGGGCGATTCGTCGGCCTGGCCGGAAATGATCAGCGGCGTGCGCGCCTCGTCGATCAGGATCGAGTCGACCTCGTCGACGATGGCGAAATTCAGGCCGCGCTGGAAGCGGTCTTCCTTGGCCAGGGCCATGTTGTCGCGCAGGTAGTCGAAACCGTATTCGTTGTTGGTGCCGTAGGTGATGTCGGCGGCGTAGGCACCGCGCTTGTCGGCATGCGGCATGTTCGGCACGACCACGCCGACGGACATGCCCAGGAAGCCGTAGAGCTTGCCCATCCAGGCGGCGTCGCGCTTGGCCAGGTAGTCGTTGACGGTGACCACGTGCACGCCCTTGCCGGCGAGCGCGTTCAAATACACGGGC
>JANYBA010000361.1 GCA_025360985.1 Gammaproteobacteria bacterium
CTGGTGCCGATTTCCGACAGCATCAATGCCCTGATCGCAAGCGAGAACGCCAACCTCGACCAGAGCCGAAATACCCTCGCCGACCTTGCGCACAGCCTGAAGACGCCGTTGGCGGTGCTGCGCTCGCGCCTCGACGCCGATGCCGACCCGGGCGAGCTGCGCGCCGAAGTCGCGGCGCAGGTGCAGCGCATGAACGAAATCGTTTCCTACCAGCTGGCGCGCGCGGCGCGCGGCGGCCACGCCCTTTTCGCGGCGCCGGTGCCGATCGAACCGCGCGCCGAGGAAATCGTCGCCAGCCTGGAAAAAGTTTATGCCGGCAGGAACATCCTGTGCGAATTCGAAGTCGACCCGCAGGCCTGTTTCTACGGCGAGCTGGGCGACCTGCAGGAGTTGCTTGGCAACCTGCTCGAAAACGCCTTCAAATGGGCCAGCGAGCGCGTGCTGCTGACGGTGCGCGTGCTGCCGGGCGCCGCCAGCCGCCGGCCGGGCGTGCATTTCAGCATCGAGGACGACGGCCCGGGCATCGCCGAGGAAGACATCGACCGGCTGTTGCAACGGGGCGTGCGCGGCGACGAACGCGTGCAGGGCCACGGCATTGGCCTGGCCATCGTCCAGGAGATCGTCAGCGCCTATCGGGGCATCTTGAACGTCGCCCGATCCGGGGAACTCGGCGGGGCGAAATTCGAAGTGCGGTTTACGCCGGAATTGTAAACACCGCCGCTGGGCTCAGCGGATCATCCCGGGCAACAGGCTCTGCCAGCGCGGCGAAATCATCCGCGGACGGGACGGGTGCGTCGCGCCGCCATTGCCGTTGGCGCTCGCGGTCGCTGGGGCAGCGCCGGGGACGGTCGCGATCGTGGCGGCGACCGGCGCGTGATTGGCGGGCGCCGTTGCCGGCGCCGGCGTCGCGGCGGGCTTGTCGGGCTTGGCGTTGGGCGCCATGGGATCTTCGGTGCACGGCGTCCGGTTGGCGAACGCGGCGGTCGCGAACAGACTCAGGAAAATGGCAAGCAGGGCACGTGGCATGGCGGCGACTCGCAGTGGGACCTGTTGGCATGGATGCCGCAACCGGCGAACCGGTTGCAAGGCGCAAGTGTAGACCCTTCCGGAAGGCGTTGCAGGCCGCGCGCTGTTGCGCCGCAGCATGGTCCGGCGACGCCATTGCGGCAGACTCCCGGAGGATGAACGCCATAGCCCTCGCTCCGCCCCGGCCCCTGATTCGCGGCCCGGTATTGCGACGCGCGCTGATCGCGGGCGCCCGGCGGGTGATATCCCGGCGCGAGTTGCTCAACAAGATCAATGTCTTCCCGGTGCCCGACGGCGACACCGGCAGCAACCTCGCCTTCACCCTCGGCGGACTGCTCACCGGTGCGCTGAGCCGGCGCACGGCCGGCGCCGGCGAACTCCTGCGCCGGGTCGGTGAGGACGCGGTCGACAGCGCGCGCGGCAATTCCGGGGCGATCCTGGCGCAATTCTTCATCGGCGTCGCCGAGGCGGCGGGACCGGAGGTCGCCATCGCACCCGCGCAGCTGGCGCGGGCGATCGGCGCCGGCGCGCGTTCGGCCCGGCAAGCCCTGTCGGAACCGCGCGAAGGCACGATCCTGAGCGTAATCGCGGCGTTTGCCGAATCGCTGGAGCAACGCGGCGAGGTCGCCGATGTCCGCCTCTGGTTCGCGCGCGCCTTGGCCCAGGCCCGGCAGGCGCTGGCGAACACGCCCAACCAGTTGGCGGTGCTGATGAAGGCCGGTGTGGTCGATGCCGGGGCGCAGGGCTTCGTCGACCTGCTCGAAGGCATTGACGCCTTCATGGACGACGGCAGCGTCGGCAGCGAACCCGTCGAGGACGAAGACCGCGCTGGCATCGAAGTCGCGCAAGGCCACGGCGAGCTGCTCGAAGGCGATCCGCAGCACCGCTGGTGCAGCGAATGCCTGCTGCTCGGCGAAGGCCTGGATCGCGCCGGCCTGCGCGCGGCGGTGAGCATGCTCGGCGCGTCCTGCGTGGTGATCGCCGGCTCGCATGCGCGCCTGCGGCTGCACGCCCACGTCGCCGATCCGAAGGCCCTGTTCGACGTCGCCGCGCGGTTCGGCCGCGTCGAGGCGACCAAGGCCGACGATATGCAGGCGCAAGCGCGTTCGGCCGCCGCCGGCGGCGGCGTGGCGATCGTCACCGACAGCGCCGCCGACCTGCCGGACGAGATCGCGCGCGAACTCAACATCCACATGATCCCGGTGCGGGTCGGATTCGGCGACCAGGACTACCTCGACAAGGTCGGGCTGTCGACGGCCGAGTTCTATCGCAAGCTGCGCACCGAAATCGTCCTGCCGCGCACCAGCCAGCCGCCGCCGGGAGATTTTCGCCGGCAGTTCGAATTCCTGCTCTCGCACCATCCGGCCCTGGTCTATGTTGGCCTGTCGAAGACGGTGTCGGGCACGGTGCAATCGGCGGAAGCGGCGGCGCAGCGCGGCCATCCGGCGCGGACCCACGTGTTCGATTCCGCAAACGCCGCCGGCGGCCAGGCCCTGCTCGCGATCCACGCCGCCCGGATGGCGCTCGCCAGCGCGTCGGCCGAGGCGATCCTGGCCGAACTCGCTCGCCTGCGGCCGCTGACCGTGACCTGGGCCATCGCCCGCGACATCGGCCACGCCGTGCGCGGCGGGCGCGTGCCGCGCTGGGCCAAGCCGCTGTTGAACACACTCGGCCTGACCCCGATCGCCAAGATCACGCCGGACGGCCGCCTGGGCATGGCCGGCGCTTTCGTGGGCGGTCGCCGCATACCCGATCGTTTCGCCGGCTACGTCGCGCGGCGCGTTGATGGCGCGCGGCGCTGGCGCCTGATCGTCGGCCATTGCGACGCCGAAGCCGACGGCGCCGCCCTGCGCGCGGCGATGCACGAACGGCTGCACATCGAGGAAAGCTGGCTGGTCGAAACCGGGCCAGCGGTCGGCGCGCACGCCGGGCCGGGCGCGCTGGTGGTGAGCCTGCAACCGGTCGACGACTGAGCGCCGGCGCTTCGGCGCACGGCGATTCGGGCGATAATCGCCGCATGTGGATGACGGCGACACTGCTTGCAAGCGCGTACCTGCTCGGATCATTTTCGGGCAGCCTTACGCTGGGTCGCTTGCGCGGCGTCGACATCCGCACGCTCGGCAGCGGCAACGCCGGCGGCACCAATGCCTTTCGCACGCAGGGCTGGAAGTTCGCCCTCGGCACCGCATTGATCGACGTCGGCAAGGGCGCCCTGGCGGCCTGGCTGGCGCTGCGCTTCGCGCCGGCGTCGCAATCGTGGTTGCCGTATGCAGTCGTGCTCGCCGCTGTCGCCGGGCACGTCTGGCCGCTCTGGCACGGCTTCCGCGGCGGCAAGGGTATGGCCACGTTGGTGGGCGGACTACTGCTTGTATGGCCAATGTCGACGCTGCTCTTGGTTGCGTCCTGGCTGCTGGTGCTGAGCATCGGCGGCTACGTGGGGCTATCCACCGTGCTCGCGACCATGGCTCTGCCGGTGCTGGCACTGACTACAGCCAGCGACGGTGCGCGCCTGTGCTTCGCATGCGTGGCGGCGCTGTTCATCCTGTTCACCCATCGCAGCAATTTGCTGCGGCTGCGCGCCGGCACCGAATCGCGATTTGAAAAAGCCCGGCTCTGGCACCGATGGTTCCCAGGGAGAGCGGCGTGAGCGACCGCGCCCTGCTCGAACGCCTGGGCCGCGGCGCCGTGGCTGGCTCCGCGCTGGCGCGGGAACTTGGCATCACCCGCAGCGCCGTGCACAAGCGCATCGACGCGCTGCGCGAGGCCGGCGTCGATATCCAGGCCCAGCCGGGCCGCGGCTACGAACTCGCCCAGGCGCTGGACCTGCTCGACGCAAGTTCCATTCGTGCCGGTCTGGGCGCAGAAGCGCGCGCGCAGTTGCAAGCCCTGCAGGTGGTCTTCGAAACCGCATCGACCCAAGCCCTGGCCTTGTCGGCGCCAACCCCGGAACGCGGTTGCGCGGTCTGGCTGGCCGAGCGCCAGACGCAGGGGCAGGGCCGGCGCGGCCGGGCCTGGGCCTCGCCGCTGGCGGCCAATATCTATCTCAGCGTTTCGCGGCGATTCGAGCGCGGATTCGCCGCGATGTCGGGCTTGAGCCTCGCCGTCGGCGTGGCGACGGCGCAGGCCTTGCACGAGCTTGGCTACGCCGAAATCGCCGTGAAGTGGCCGAACGACCTGTGCGCCGGCGGCCGCAAGCTCGGTGGCATCCTGATCCAGTTGCGCGGCGAGGCCCAGGGCCCCTGCGACGCGGTGATCGGCATCGGCCTGAACGTGCGCATGCCGGCCGACGCGGCCAGCGCCATCGACCAGGCCTGGTGCGACCTGTCGCAACTGGCGGGCGATCGTGTCGTGCCGCGCAGCGTCGTTGCCGCTGCCGTCCTCGACGGACTGTTGCCCGCGCTGGCGCAATTTGATGGCGAAGGCTTGGCGCCGTTCCTGCCGCGCTGGCGCGAACTCGACGCCCTCGCGGGCGCTGGCGTGCAGGTACTCGACGGCGCGCTCGCGCACAGCGGCGTCGCCCTGGGCGTGGACGCCACCGGCGCGCTGCGCGTACGCGTCGCCGGCGTCGAGCGGCAATTCCACAGCGGCGAAGTGAGCCTGCGCCGGGCATGACCGCCACGACTGGCCAGCAGTGGTTGCTCGACCTCGGCAATACTCGCTGCAAATGCGCGCGGCTCGACGCCGCCGGCGGGCGCGGCGAGGTGCTGGCCATGCCGCATCGCGACGGTATCGACGTGGATCTGTTGCGGGCAACGGTCGGACCAGCGGCGATGGGCGATATCGCCTGGCTGGCGTCGGTGGCG
>JANYBA010000376.1 GCA_025360985.1 Gammaproteobacteria bacterium
TGGCACTACGACGTGCGCTTCGTCGTCCATGCCAGGGCGAATGAAGCCTTCATCGTCGGGCCGGAATCGCACGACCTGGCTTGGCGCGAGGTGACAGAATTGCCGGACGATCCCGGCGTCGACGAATCAGTCCGGCGCATGGCCCGGAAGTGGCTCGCCGGCTAGCCGCTGCTCGAGGCGATCACGGATCGCCGGCCATTCCTCGCGCAGGATCGAATACGCGAAAGTGTCGCGCAGGCTGCCGTCCTTCTGCCGCCGGTGATGCCGGATCACGCCATCGTGCTTGGCGCCGAGCCGCGTGATGGCGGCTTGCGAGCGCAGGTTTTCGTGGCTGGTGTGGAAATACACCGTGGCCATGCCCAGTTCATCAAAAGCGTGGCCGAGCAACAAGCGCTTGCAGGCGCTGTTCACGTGCGTGCGCTGCACGCGCGCGGCGTACCAGGTGTAGCCGATCGCCAGCGTCGGCGTGGTCGGCTCGATTTCGTAATAGCGCGTGCAGCCCAGCACCTCATCGTTCGCGCCGACAACCGCAAACGGCAGCATGTCGCCGCGCGCCTGGCCGGCAAGGGCGGCCTGGATGTACTCGGCGACCGCCGCGTCGTCGGTTTCCGGAACGCTGGTGTAATGCAACTTCCAGAGCTCGCCATCGCTGCTCGCCGCGGCCAGACCCCGGCTGTGGACAGCCGAGAGCGGCTCGAGGCGCACGCCCCAGCCGCTCAGCGTGACGGGTTGGATCTCCATGCGATCAGGCGCGGCCGTTGAAGTCGCCGGTCAGCGTGCTGACGTAGATCTTCTCGCCGTTGCTGATGTATTCCGGCACCTGGATTTCGATACCGGTGTTGAGCTTGGCCGGCTTGGGTCGCTTGGTGGCGGTGCCGCCCTTGAGTTCCGGCGGCGTGTCGACGACTTCGAGCACGACATTGGGCGGCAACTGCACCGCCACCGGGAGGTCCTCGATGATCTGGATGAAGCATCCGGACAAGCCATCGGTGATGTAGCCGGCGTCGTCGCCGACCACGTTGGCGTCGAGCATGTACCGCGTGTAGTCCTCGTTGTCCATGAATACGAAGGCGTCGCCATCCTTGTACGAGAACGTCGCCTCGCGGCGGCTCAATTCGACTTCCTTCAGCTCGTCGTCGGCGCGCAGGCTCAAGTCGAACTTGCTGCCGCCGGGCACGCTGTACATGATGAAACGGAAGGTGACATTGCCGCTCCGACCTTGCGCGGCGCTGCGTTCGATGTCGCGCACCTGGTAAACGCTGTTGTTGTACTCGACGACATTGCCTTTCTTTATTTCCGCGGCTTTCATGCGTTCGTGGCCTTACTTGGGAGCGAGGCGCGTGGCGCCGTCGAGGCGGATGGTTTCGCCGTTGAGGTAGCGGTTGCCGAGGATGAAGGCAACGGTGTTGGCGAATTCGGCCGGTTGCCCCAGCCGCGCCGGGAACGGGATCGACGCCGCCAGCGATGCCTGCACTTCTGGCGTCATGCCATCGACCATCGGCGTCCAGAAGATCCCCGGGGCAATCGTCATCACGCGGATGCCGAAGCGCGCCAGTTCCCGCGCCATCGGCAGGGTCATGGCGACCACGCCGCCCTTCGAGGCCGAATACGCGGCCTGGCCGATCTGGCCTTCGTAGGCGGCGATCGATGCGGTGTTGACGATCACGCCGCGCTCGCCTTCGTCGGCCTCGTTGTGCTGCATGAGGTGGGCGGCGGCCTTGGCGACATTGAAGCTGCCAATCAGGTTGACCATCACCGTGTTCGAGAACTGCTGGAGCGGCATGGGCGCCTCGCGGCCGAGCACGCGACCGGCGCCGAGGATACCGGCGCAGTTGATCGCCGCGTTCAGGCCGCCCATGGCCGAGCGCGCAGCCGCAACGTTGACTTCGACGTCGCCTTCGTCTGCAACATCGGTGCGGAAGTAAAGCGCGTTGCCGACGCCGAGTTCAGCGACCGCGGCAGTGCCTTTCTCGTCGTTGATATCGAACAGGGCGACCTTGCCGCCGTGGGCGACCAAGTGCCGGGCCACGGCGAGGCCAAGGCCGGAGGCGCCGCCGGTGACGACGGCAGCGACGCTATTGTCGAGCTTCATTTACCCTCCCTTCGGCCACGGTCAGACGATCTTCGAATCCGACTTGCCCCAATAGGCGTCACGCAACAGCCTCTTGTAGAGCTTGCCGGTCGCATGTCGCGGCAGTTCGGCGATGAAGTCGATCCGGCGCGGCGTCTTCACCCCCGACAGCCGCTCGCGCGTCCAGCGGATCAGCTCGGATGCGAAGGAGTCATTGGCATCGGACCAGTCGAGCGGCTGTATCACCGCGACGACCTGCTCACCCATCTCGGGATCGGGCGCG